>NZ_AUFX01000009.1:0-300000 GCF_000426725.1 Sporocytophaga myxococcoides DSM 11118
ATTTCTTCGCTGAACGGTTCCCTTCTCCTTCAGGAGAAGGGTTAGGGATGAGGTTTATTGGCTTTGATACGAGAACTAAATAACTAATCCTTTATTTCTTTAATAGCATACTCCTACTCCACAAGTGAAGCAAGGTATATCAATTAGGATAAAAACAAGGAGACTTCAATAGTAGCAATCAAAAGCTTCATCATCCGGCACAAAGTTTCTTAAGTATTTTGAGTTTTTGATAACCTGAGTATTGGCGGACCGCTGAAAGATAAGTCCATTACATTCGTGCACTTTTGTAATCGGACTTATCATCTCAGGTTTTATTAATCATATTCATTTTAACGATGCTTGAAATAACAGCATTACCAGATATTTGGTCATCCCTCTTTCCTGCCTGTGGTGAACCGGGCTGAAGCTTTCCATAACCTTTTAACCAAAATATTGTCTTTAATCTTTCTTTTACAGAAGAGTGATTAAAGCAAATAAATGCTGGTGATATATAATACAAACCTTCTGAATCATTGATGGAATGCATTTATAACATAGCTAATTTTTTATTATTCTCCACATATAAAAATAGCCCCGATATTGATCGGGGCTAATATTGAAAACTTCTTGATTTTAAATTTGTCTGCCGTTCACAAACCTTTGATTGCTGCCAGGCCTTCGAGACCTTGTTAATTCTATTGGACTAAAAAAATTTACTACCAGTCTGGTATAAACAGACTGGCAGTAATTTATCAGGTTAATTATTTTTGATTAGTTTTTCTGTAACAACCTGGTTATTGAGCATCATTTTTACAATATATGTTCCCGCAGGTATTCCATCTGTTTTGAAAGAAACTGTTTCTTGTCCTGAACCAACATATTGTTGAATATCCTTTAGCAGTGTTCCTTCAATAGAATAGAGTTGCACGTGTAAATTTCCAGCTTCATTAGCAGTAATATCTACATTAAGGTAAGAGTTAAATGGATTGGGAAATGCAATAGTTTTATATGTTATTGAGTTTCCTTCTGCTAAGTTTACCTTTGCTTCTCTTGCTGCACAATTTTCATTAGATTCTGATAATTTCACAAGCCAAGGACCTGGACCAGTCGACACATCTCCATCATTAGAACCGGTATATGCCCCCAGAAGGTAACTTCCATCATTGTTATTAAATATTACATTTATACCTTCATAGCTGCTTCCACCAAGAGTGGTATTCCAAATTATATTACCAGCTTCATCAATATTATATATCCATATATCATAATCTCCTTTATTGTTATTTGGAATGTCCCCATCGGAAGATCTTGTATGTCCTCCAGCTATATAACCTCCTCCATAAGCAGGTATGACAGTAACGGGATAGTCAAAATTACTCCCTCCATAGATTTTATTCCACAATACATTTCCAAAAGCATCTGTTTTTATAATCCAATGGTCTCCATCTTGATATTGGATTGCATAAAGGAGAAATCCACCTTCTGGTGTCAGGACAAGGCTTTGAATCTGGTCCATGTAAGATATATTATATTTTTTCTCCCAAAGTAAATCCCCAGAATTATCTACTCTTACAAGCCATGCACGCTGAGAAGTATCACCATAGACATAACCACCTAAAGCATAACCACCCTCTGGAACAGCAATTGCGGAAATCAAAATTTCTTCATATGCTCCACCGTAGGTTCTGGACCAAAGCGTATTTCCGTTGTTATCCAATTTCAAAATCCAGAAATCAAATTTCATTCCCTGAGTATTGGATGTATATCCGGCCAGAAGTAAAGTACCATCGCTATTTTCTATGACGGATGAAACACCATTTTGATTACCATCCGCAGGTATATCAAGAGACCAGGATATACTTCCTGTTGAATCTATTTTATATACAAGAAGATTCAGTGTAATATTATCAGATCCGGCAAAAATATAGCCATTATCTTTAGTATTCTGGGTTACACTGTTTATAATAAGGCCATTTTTAAGTAAAGTTTGACTTGTAGCTGTAGCGTTTCCGGATGCGTCTGTTTTTGTTTTTCCCAAATAGGAGTTTCCTGAAGCATAAGAAAATCCTGCAAGTACATATGTACTATCCTGAGAACGTACAATATTATTGATGCTATGAGAAGCTGTTCTGTCCCATACTTTGGATATTTGTTTTCCAATATTCACTTGTACCGGAACCCTTTCGGAAGTACAATTTTTCAATGAAGCTTCCACATAATAGGTTTTAGAAGCATAGAGAGGAGGAGTTGAAAATGACGAGCCGGTTGCGATTACATTTCCTCCTGTAGCCTGATCAAACCAATTAAGGATAGAAGGTTGATAAACAGAAGCAATAAGCGTTGTAGATTGTCCACTACAAATCAAACTATTACTTACCGTCGGATTTTCAGGTGAAGGCTTTATTTTAATAATAACAGGAGTCCTTTTAGCAGTTGTGCAACCATTCTGTATAGCTTCAACATAGTAGGTGGTTTCTGAAGTGATAGCAGGAGTTGTAAAGTCAGCTCCCGTATAGACAGACACACCTCCATTCTGTTGAGAATACCATCTAAAGATTGCCCCAGAAGGTTTGGTAGCATGTAATACTGCAGTCTGACCTTTGCAGACAGTCACTTGTTCTTTTTGAACTACAGGTGGAGCAAGAAGTACTGTTGCGTAATGCAGGTTAACTGTTCTGACCTTATTAGTATTCTCTGCTTTAAGGTAAATTTCAACACCATTAAAATTTTCATCAGGATTAAAAATAACGATGACATCCTGTAGAGAAGACCACAACAGCTTCACATCATTGTCATTGAAATTAACCCTCTCCGTGTTGATATTATTGCCCAGCACTGTAGAGATAAATATATTTGAAATTAATTTACGATCGTAAACCGGTTCTGAAAATGACAATTTGATTTTTATCTGATCATTCTTACTCCCTTGCGACGAGAACTTGATCCTTTGAGCAACATACCCATAATAGATTTCCGGCGCCAGCTTAATAGTCGAGAATGAGTTGGTATCATCATCCACCGCAAGCAACGGTTGTATTACTGAACAATTCTGGCAATTTGTTCCTGAGATAGTTGTCTGAGAGGTTCCACTTCCACATGGTACGTTTGAATCTGCTTTAGTTGAAACTGAGACAAATGAAATAAGGCCTGTCAATAACAATTGACTCCACCATCTTCTTTTTTTCATAGTGATTTAGGTTAAAAGATTTAAATAATGATTAATTAGTCCCTTTTTAGAAAAAATATATACTGTCTGAATTTAATATTGAGTAGATTAAAAGATTTAGAAATAAAAAACTTTTGCGACCTCAACCATTGAATATGAGCGTCATAACCTCTATTTATTCAGACCGGGAAGCATAACCAATCTGGATGAAAATTGTTTAGTTTTTTGAAAAAAAATTTCTTTTTTCTGATGCAATCCAATTGGGAGTGTTTACCCTGGCCAATGTGTGCGCCGGACAGAATCTGTGATAATGATTTGCCCTCAATCACCTCTGCCCTTAATATCAAGACCTTTCGCAAGTTTGATCAACAAACAATAATACATTTATTAATTCCCTAATTATTAAACCTTCCTCAAAAATGACGAAAATTGGCTATTGTCTTCAGTTGCATTCGGAGATACTTTTGGGGTGAAAATTTCAACACCTATCTTTTCAAGGTTTCCTAAACACTTTCTTATGAAAAAAAACAACTGCTTTTATTATTTAAAAGCATTATTTTCTTTTTCCCTACTTCTATGGAGTGTAGCTGCATTTGCCCAGCCTAAAACCATAAATCTGTTGGGGACTACCCCTACTTCTGTAAACCCTAATCAAGAATATACTTTTTTAGTCGATGAAACAGGAATGAATATCTGTTATGGTACAGGCTCCTGGACTGTTGATGCTATTTCAGATCCACAGGCTTATGGAGTAGTAACCTCAATGAATAATGACAGACGAGCCAAGGTTATTTTTTACAATACTACCAACAGCCCCAAAACAGTAAGATTAAAATATACAGGACAAGCTTACAATGGATATGGGCAGTGTGGAATCCAGCTATCGGGTAGCTGGACTATCACTATTGAAACATGTGCGTCAGAAATCAATCCGACTTCGGGTCTTCTGTGTCCTAATGGTGTACTGAGTGCGAATTATACAGGAACCGGCTATACTTATGAATGGCAGGATACACAAGGTACTCCGATAACTGGTGCAACCTCCAGTACTTTCCGTCCCGCGACACCTGGCTACTATCGTCTTAAAACAACGAATAGCCTAGGTTGCTCTTCCAATAATGTTATACAGGCTGCATTTCAGGATGCAACGATATCTTCTGTTACGCCGCAGGGCAATACCAGTATTTGTGAAGGAAAAAGTGTAGTCTTGAATGCTAATACCGGGGCAGGCTTGAGTTATCAATGGTTTAATTCAAGCGGAGCTATTGCAAATGAAACTAGGTCTTCATATACAGCAACAGCATCCGGAGACTACTATGTTCAAGTTAAAAAAAATGATGCGTGCCCAGCAAACTCAGCGTCGGTCCGCGTTGTTACCAATCCTGCACCAACTGCTTCTGTTCTCTCTCCTGCAAATATTTCATTTTGTAATGGACAAACCAGTATACTTACTAGTTCTCTCCAAAATTCCACCTTTCAATATAAATGGTTAAAAAATGGTTCACCTGTTTCTACTGCCATTAATCAAACAACTTATACAATATCTGAAAGTGGAATTTACTCTGTAGAGATTAGCAGTACGAAGGGCTGCGGGGCAATTATTTCATCTACTTCAACTGCAACTGTTTCAAATGAAGCTCCGCTTGCAGTAATTACACCTCCAGAGACGACAACAATTTGTGATGGCACATCACTAACGCTAACAGCTAACACTGGGCCTGGCTATACATACCAATGGTACAGAGATGATCACATAAGTTACAAGCTATTTGATGATAAAGGGCCCACTACTACAATAACAAAAGGAGGGAAGTATTATGTTCATGTTAAAAATGCTGCTGGCTGTGTTACCCGTTCGGAGTTCGTAGGTATTAGGATGAATCTAAATCTTACTGCAAGCGCCGGCTACGCTATTAATTGTTATGATCCAATAATCAGTTCGCATCTCTATATGGAAAGAGAACAATATGGTGATCTTAGTTTTCAATGGTATAAAAATGGGGCATTAATACCCGGAGCTACTAATATTAGTTATACCCCCAGTAGAGATTACGATACCATCTACTATACCGTCACGAATAATTCTGGATGCGGTGTACCTTCCGCAACTTCATATAAATTAATAGGGATAAAAGCAGAGCCGGAAAATCCCAAAATTGTTAAATCTTTAAACAATGATTATAACTATTACTTTTGCAAAGGAGACAGCGTGCAATTAACTATAGTAAATACACCACCTCCAGGTATCGATGTGCAATGGTTTGAAAATTTAAATAGTAGTCCAATAGCACATGGTCTTACCTATACGACTAAAAAAGCTGGAACTTATTACGTCCAATTTGTTAATTTTAGCTGCAAAAGTTTTTTTATGTATGGCTCAGCGCCAGATGCTCAAGCAAATGTTTTTGAATATGACCTACCAACCGCAACAATTACCAATACAACTCCTCTTACTTTTTGCAAAGGAGGAAGCGTAACTCTTACAGCAAACGCAGGTAATGGTTTTACTTATCAATGGAAAAAAGATGAAGTTAATATTCCTGGAGCAACAGCGAGAACTTATGTAGCAACAGAAAGCGGAACCTACAAAGAAATTGTAAGCAGTAACGGACATTGCAATCCCCCAGCTACCTCCTCACCTATTGCTGTACAAGCAAATGGTCCAGCCGCTGTCATATCAATCCCATCCGGAGCAAGCACTACTTTTTGTGCAGGAGGAAGTATCACACTCCAAGCTAATACAGGAACTGGTCTAACTTACCAATGGTACAAAAACGGTGCAGCTATTACCTCAGCTACTTCATCTTCGTATACTGCAATAACCTCAGGAATTTATTCTGTCAAGGTCACTCAAAATGGTTGTTCAGCTATGGCACTTGCTGTTAAGGTTACTGTAAATGCAAACAGTCCTTCTGTATTAACTGCAAACACGCCTACCAGCAATACTGCGATCTGTGATGGCAATTCATTAAAACTTACTTCCTCTGCAATCGGAGATGGTTTTATTTATCAATGGAACAATTCAGACGGTCCTATTCTAGGAGCAAATGAATCTGAATATTCTGTTACAAAAAATGGAAGCTACTCAGTTACGGTAAGCACAACCAACTGCGGTATTACAAAAACTTCAGCAGCAGTACCGATTACTGTATATGCCAAACCGAACAGCACTATACAGGTTACCGCCACAGATGCTGATCCGACAATCAGAGCAGCCAACACCATTGCCTACAATACAGCGGTTGCTCAGGATAAAACGATTGAACTATGTAAGGGTTCTGTCATACTAAATGTACCTGCAGTTACCGGAAACACATATAGCTGGAGTATAAACGGATTTATTCAATCTGGCTCAACCTCAACTTTCAATGTAACTGGGTCAGGCACTTACAATATTGAAGTAACCGATACACATGGTTGTGTATCGAAATCATTTATCAATAGTAAACCTGTAAAGATTACAATTAATGATGCTACTATAGGCGCACGAAACCTTGCATACTGTGTAGGTTCACAAACAGGAGCAGTATTGTCTGTTCCAAGCAATGTAATATCTGGCACTACATTTCAATGGTACCAGAATGAAATACCACTGGATGGAAAAGTAGGAAGAAGTATTTCTGTTCAAGATCCCGCGAGTTATACCGTGACGTTTTCAAATTCTTGCGGAACGTTTACATCACAACCTATGATCGTAAAAAAAGCAATATCATATCCAGGTCAATTTGTAGTATCGTGTCAACAAACATTCAAACCCGGTCAAACTGCATTGATTTATTATACGGCATGTGGTGTGACAATAACGAATCCAAATCAATGGATTGTCGAATTATCAGACCCTAATGGAAGTTTTGCATGTAACGCTACTACAATAGCAACTGTTACATCTGCACAGGATGCTGGCCAACTTACAAGTAGTATTATAGTGACTATTCCAACCAATGTATTACCTGGCAATAATTACCGGATACGTGTGCGTAGTACAGTTACACCAACAATATGGGCAGAAAATGGATTTGACATTTCCATACTGGACGATAAAGGAAATCAAGTACCGGAGTCCCCTTATTACAATGACTTTCTTGTTCAATGGACAAATCACGGATCAAATATGTGGGGGCCTCGCTCAATGACCGGCCCGGAACTTTATTATGCAGGTGATTTTGACGCAGATGGAGTGGAAGAATTATTGATCGGATCTCCTTTAACTGAATCTGCTTCACTTATTATGCTAAAATACGATCCGGTTCGAAAGGATTGGACAACTATCTGGTCAAATACTAGCACAACAGGCATTATTAATTTAAGAGATCAACTGGTAGTAGGTAATTTTGACGGACTTATCGGAGATGAAATTGTAGGCTATAAGAGTGGCTATGCAACTACCTTATTTAAATTCAACACTGCTACCAAATTATTTGAATCTAAATGGAGCGACAATCCAAGCCATCCGATGCGTCCTTATATCAGTAAGATGTATGCTATTAATTTGAATGGTGATACCAAAGATGAAATTCTCGGGTGTGATTTTGGCAATGGAGGATGGACTACAACCTTCGAATGGACCGGATCTAATTTTGAGTGGCGCTGGTCTGATTATGGAGTTGTATCATCAAATCCATTCAAAGACTACAGAGACAACTTAAGGATTGCAGACTTTGACGGAGATGGCGTTACAGAAATTATGATTTTTGGTTCATCTGCAATTATGTATCAACCTAATTACATTCCTTCTACTGGTAAATATACCTGGCAACAAAAATGGAGCAGTGGTACAACCAATAGAATCGGAAACTGGACTTACCCACTGGTCTCCACAGACAAAATCAGAATTTGCAATCTGGACGGAGATGCTAAACAGGAAATTTTATTCTATTCCATTAGTAGCTCCAAAATAATGACTATGGATTACGATAATGCATTACAAAACTGGACGACACATTATCAGGTAAATTCATATATAGGCAACTGGCCTACCAATCCTAATACTGGAACAGATTCTAAATACTTACTTGTAAAAGCACAAACACCAGGCATAGACAACTTAATAGCTCTTAGGAAAAATTGTGGAAAATTTGATGTAGCTATGTACAAACCAACAACCAGTACATTCAATTTTCGCACAGCATCTTCTGCAGATCCTATGAATGAGTCAATTTCTAAAATACAGGAACTAATGGTTTATCCTAACCCTACTGCCAATTCATTTAGCATAAATTTGAAAAATGGAAATTTAAAAACTGTATATATTTATAACTCCATTGGAGATCTGGTATATACAGAGAACAACATACCAGATGGAAATCCTGGCATCCATATCAGTACGTTGGAAAACGGAATATATTTAGTGAAAGTGATTTCACAGGATAATAATGAATACAATTCTAAAGTTGTAATTACTAAATGATACAACTCAATTCTTCCATAAAAAAACTCTGCTGAAACACGGCAGAGTTTTTTTTATACTTTAACTTTCTCTGATTCAACACAAATCTCAACTGCTTTATTTTTTTAATTTGACAATCTTGCAGAAATATATAAATTGAATGTACTGATTTCAACCTCAATTAAAACAGAACTCCCAAAATGATAAACGAAGCCCAACTAACCAAACTTAAATTCCCCATCGGTCCTTTTGTAGCCCCAGAGACCTTAAGCAATGCAGAATTTGAAGCATTAGTAAAAGCAATTGAAGAGGCGCCTGCTAAATACCGTGAATTATCCAAACGTCTATCTCCTTCTGATCTGACAAAAACTTACCGTGATGGTTCCATGACTGTACAACAATTATACAATCACGTGGCCGACATGCAACTCCTGCATTTTTTCAGAATGAAAAAAGTTCTTACTGAAAATGACTACAAGGAAATTACATTGGTGAATATTGATGCATGGGCCAATACATATGATGGAGTTCAGTCATCTATTGATGATTCACTGATGATGTTCGAAGGTATAGCGAAAAGATATGCGGGGTTGATAAGATCTTTAACTCCTGAGCAACTTGAGTTATCCTATTATCATCCTGTCCGCAAGATCACGCTCAATCAGAAACAAGCTATAGCTATGTCTGCATGGCACGTAAAGCATCATTATGCACATCTTCTGATAGCTACAGGATTGGAAGGATAATTAAACCTACTAAAAAATGTTACAATAAAAAGCCCTTAAATAAGGGCTTTTTATTGTAATAGGCTATCCTCCTGAAATTGCTTACAGCTTTATTTCTCAGAATTAAATGCTTGCGAAGTATGTCCAAGTATCTTTCTGTCTTTCTTATCGTTTTCAATCCTCTGATTGATTTGTGCTGTCAATGAAGCTACAACTGCTTTTAATGCAGGATTGCCAGCCACATTTTTGTTCTCATCAGGATCAGAAGTATGGTCATAGAGTTCCAGAACGGTCTCGTTTCCTTTTTTCCACTGCACTAAACGATATCTTCCATCTGTCACGGAATAACCATAATAACCACCTTTGAGATATTGACTAAAGGCATAGGTGTTCAGTTTCTTCTTAGGATTAGTTAGCAATGGTTTGAACGATTGACCATGACCCTGAGCTGGTTTGGGCAATCCTACAATATCTGAAAGCGTTGGATACAGATCAACGAATTGAACAATAGAAGCACTCTTCTGACCTTTAGCCTTCGTTTCCGGTGTTTTCACGATGAGTGTCACACGAGCAGAGGTTTCATAATTGGTGTGTTTGTTGCTCCACATACCATGCTGACCTAGTTGGTAACCATGGTCACCAAAAATAACAATGACAGTATTTTCATATACACCATTTTTCTTAAGCCCATCTATAAGCAAACCTATCTGTGCGTCCACATAGCTGGTTGCCGCCAGATACCCATGGATCAATTCACGTTTAAAATCATCTGTCAAAGGTTTTGGAACATTATGATATCCGTTCAATTCGTCAAGACTTTGGAGTGCCCAGGCAGGTGCACCTTCCGGAGCATACTGGTTGTCGGGCAATTTGATCTGACTGCGATCATACAAATCCCAATACTTTTTAGGACTGATATAAGGAATATGCGGATTCGAAAAACCCACTGCCAGGAAGAATGTAGAATCCTTGATCTTTGCCAAAGCTTTCAGCGCGTTTTCTGTATTACCACCGTCGAGAAAATAGTTATCTGCGGCATCATAGGATTCAACAGGAGGTCCAAACACCCTGTTTTCTCTTAGTGTCAAATCTAAACCTTGCTTGATCTTTTCTTGTCTTTTGGTTTCAATGATTGCTTGACCTTCTGGTGCATAACGAGGATTCTTACCTTGATCATGAGGAACAGACCAGCTTCTTGGATCGTCTAAGCCGCCATGAAAGATCTTGCCAAAGCCTTGGGTGAAATAGCCATTGTTTTTAAAATGCTGTGGAAGCGTCACTATATTCGGTAAGCTGTCTCTAAAGTGCGGACCAATGGTAATAATGCCCGTCACATCAGGATTCAGTCCTGTGAGCAAGGAAGTACGAGATGGACTGCACAATGCCTGTTGGCAATAAGCCTTTTCAAACACTACTCCTTCCGAGGCTACTTTGTCAATGTTAGGTGATTTGACATTAGAGAAACCATAGCACCCTAATTGAGGACGAAGGTTATCAATGGCAATAAAGAGAACATTGTACTTTTTCTTCTGGCTATAGGCCGAATGACAAAGTGCAACCATCAACAGCAGTATAGCATTTTGTATAAATCTGAATTTCATGGAGAATATTTTAAGTAGAGTAATAACAACGGGCTACTCTAAGAGTAGCCCGTTCAAAAAGACATTTGGAAATATTACTTTTGATTATTTTCTGAAGTAATCGCAGGATTTAAATTAAGAACAACGTTTTTCAATTTGCCAGTAAAGGCATAAGGCGATGCATAGGTTTCAGATACAGGCGTAATGATATCCTTGCCAATACTGATCCCTTCATAGTAGGTTCCTTTGGCTTGCCTAGTTACCTTACCCTCTCCTACTTTGGTTCCGTTTACATACAAACTTCCGGTACCAGTAGGATTTTGGGCCGTGCCATCCAGTTGAAAGTCGTATCTCAGTTCTGCTTTTCCTGTAGGAAGTATTGCCTTACCGGAATTGATTACAATTTTTTCAAAGCCATAGTTATAAACCACCTGCAATTGTTTGTTTTGGATAAAAAAACTAAACCCTGTTGCACGTCCTCCTAAAGCAAACAAGGCTCCTTCTGCACCTTTTGCTGGTATATCCACATTTGCTACAAGAGAAAAAGATTTATTGGTAAAGTTTGGTACTTCGGTAATCTGAGCGATGCCAGGATAAAAGATCAATTTATCTTTCCCATCAAAAGCAGATGGCGCATTTAAAGGATTATTTTCGGTACCATCCCGAAGAGGATAGATGTTGTATTTATAGGCTTCATTATCGAAGAGTTCTTTTAGCTCTTGCAGCTTCTCAGGATTTTTGGCTGCCAGATCGATGCGTTCGTTGTAGTCCTCCTGAAGATTGTAAAGTTCCCATCTGTCTTTGTCGAAGGATTGACCTTTGGGATGATAGGCACTGGCTTTCCAACCATCCTTGTAAATGGAACGTGAGCCTGAGATTTCATAGTATTGCACTGTATGGCGAGAAGGGGCAGAAGCATTGGTTATCGAATAAGCCAAACTCGTTCCTTCAAATGGCTCTTGAGGATATCCATTGATCACAGTAGGAACCTTCGCATTAACCAATTCAATGGTTGTTGGAGTCAGGTCATTGATGTGGCTGTATTGATTACGCACACCTCTCTCCTTGATACCCTTTGGCCAGAATATAATAAGTGGATTGTGCGTACCACCTTCAGAGTTGGCATCAGCCTTAAAATAACGGAAAGGAGTATTGGTTGCCTGTGCCCATCCAAGAGGATAGTCCACATTAGAAAATTCAGTACCGATCAAATCTATGTCTTTTAGGTTTTGCTGCAGACGTTGAGCTTCGGTGGCTTTTGGATCCACTTCTCTGATTCTGCCTCCTGCCTTGCTGGCTCCATTATCGCCAATGGATACATAGATAAGTGTATTATCCAGCTGGTTGATCTCCTTTAAGTAATTGATAAAACGGCCAATCTCATAATCAGTGTGAGCAAGAAAGCCTGCATAGATTTCAAAATGGCGGATGGCCAATTTCTTTTCCTCTGCAGGAAGGTCATCCCATCTCTTCACATTTGGATCGGAAGGTGGCAATGGAAGGTTCTGAGGCACCACGCCTAGCTTTTTCTGGAGTGCCAAAGCTTCATCGCGGTAAGCGTCCCAGCCTTTGTCGAACTTGCCCTTGAACTTATCACGCCATACCTTGTCGATCTGATGAGGTGAATGGGTGGCACCAGGTGCATAATACAAAAAGAAAGGTTTATTGGGATCAATAGATTTTTGATTGTTGATGTATTCGATTGCCTTGTCAGTAATAAGTGTGGTGACGTGTGTTTTATTGTCATCAGCAAGTTCGATCTTTTTAGTATCATCCCATAACTGAGGATGGTATTGATCAGTAGCACCTGCTAAGAAGCCATAATAATGATCAAATCCTCTACCTGTAGGATAACGGTTAAAAGGTCCTATTTGTGTCAAATCGCTGGTTGGTGTAAGATGCCACTTTCCAACTGCATAGGTATTATAACCGTTTTCGCGCAGCACCTCAGCAATTGTCCCTTTTTCAAAAGGAATATAACGGTCATAGCCAGGGGTACCGGCAGGCTGGTTGCTTCCTATGTGGGCAGAATGAGAATTACGCCCTGTCAATAATGCAGTTCTGGTAGGTGAGCAAACACCAGTGGTGTGGAAATTGGTATAACGAAGTCCATTGTTGGCCAGGCTATCTAAAACGGGGGTCGGAATAAGTCCACCAAAAGCAGAGGAAGCAGCATATCCGATGTCATCGATAAGGATATAAACAACATTAGGCGCCCCGCTGGACTGCAAAGGCTTTCTCCTATCTGTATAGGATTGCTGTGTTTCACCAAGCGTCTTCCCTATTTTCCCTTGATATGGCTGCAATGGATCAGACTGCCCGTAGGCAAATTGTGTCAATGCAACAGGCACCAGAAGGCCTGCTGCCAATAGTCGGAGAAGCTTCCGACTTGTTCTGTTTTTTGTTTTCGTATTTTTCATATATGTTGGTTGTCTGGTAAATCTCATTCAGATCTGTCTATCGTAAATACCATGTCACATTATTGAACAACAGACACTTCATAGCAGATAAGATTATTGTTTGTTCTTAAATTTTGAAAGCTTGTTGTATACCTTACCACCAAAGAGCAAGGTCTATGAATTCAGCAACAACAGCAGTTGTCACAAGGGCAAGCAACCGAATAAAAAGAAAAGTTGTGTTGATCTCTTAATTCCATAAACAAGAAGCGTTGATTATTATAAAGGTTGTCATCACTTCATATAGTGAGGAGTCAGGTGGGTCCGGAACAAAATTAAGGATTAAATAAAATAATAAAATTTATTCTGAGAACGATACCCAAAAATAACTTTGTCAAATTTTATTAGGCAAAAGAAAATAAGATACTGAGGGCATTATTATTATCAACCTGAGTTTGATCAATGAAAATAAAAAAAGTATCTAAACTAGTTTAAAGAATATGATAACTACTAAAATAAGTAAACTTAGTAAATCTTTAGTTTTGTTTATCCTGAACTTGTGGAGTATCTGAGATTTCAAAAATAATGAAACATAGGAAAAACCGGCGATTAATAAGTCAAATTTATTTGCAACTTTCAGATCCTTCGCTAGCTCAGGATGACAAAGCAAAATTTAACTTTTACATTTACGCTTTTAGCTTTCAGCTTTCATATTGCTTCTGAATGCTGATGCAATCATGGTAGCCATTATTTCAGGATTATCAGAAGAGAATATAACCTGTTTTGGTTTCATCAGATGTGCTGAATACTCTGTTGACTGATCTTCTATCTTATCGGCCATGCCGACACTCATATTCCTGATCAGGTGATAATGCTGATCGCGGAAATCATATACGATAACAGGATTGATTATTTCAGGAACAAATTCAAGACAATAGATAAATATAGGATAATCAAATAAATTGTATCCATTAAAATCCGCCACCAGATTTGCATCAAAATATCTGTAGGTAAGTACCCTCGCTTCTATATCTACAGCATTAAGATGATCCACAAGATTTGACAGTTTCTCTCTCATCTCACTTATAGATCCTGCAACAGAATCAAATGTATTAATGTGCATCCATTGCTCATTGGCAGTTTCAAGATATTCCAATGCAGATCTTCCGATATCCAATTTGTAGTCAAAGGCGGGATATCCCGGAGCAAAATAACCTGGGTAAAAGTATTGCAATCCAAGATTTTTACAGTACATCATTTTACTGTAAATGATATATCTTCCAAGACTATGCTTTTTGTATTCATGATCATAAAAGCTATTGATGCCTGCAGCGCTGTCCTTACCCATGTCAAAAAATCCGCAGGCTATGAGTTTATCATTGTCATAAATACACACCTCGCGAGTATCATAAATTCTCTTTTTATCTGTCCCGAAAAGAAGAGCTTCCAGAGACTCTGAAACTTTAAATGTAATTCCCTTTTTATATGACTGGAAAAGTGCCTCTTTCTCGGGCGTTATTGAAGCTTGTTGTATTTCCACCCTGAAGGAGGCATTCAGCTTTGAAAGCTTTTTAAAAGTCTTATCATCATTAAAATCCGAAAGGACAACTCTAAGCCAGATAGCCCTGTAAAACAGGCTATTAAAATTCAGAAAACTTGTAGTAAATATGGATTGTCCCCAACGAAACCAACCATCTGCCAAATACAGATCCAGGTCTTCAGGCATTAAAATATCTGGATAATGAGCTTTAGAAAACATTGAATAATAAGCTGTCGAAGCCTACGAATATACTATATTTTCTAATAAGTTTTTAGCAAAAATAATTCAAAACTAAAACAACTGAAACTCAAACAATACCAACAATATGCTGATTTACAAAAACTTAAAAATCATTCCTTTTTTCTCTGGGCCTCTGTGATCACTCATTGCAAATCTGTGAAAAAATATTCATTACACAGAGAAACGCTGAGAAGACACAGAGAACCACAGAGCCTTAAAAGCTATTATTTCACAATACTGACTTTTTTCTGGATCTCCTTATCTCCAAAGACAAGCTTTAGCAAATATATACCTGTTGGAATAGCTAATTCTGATGCACGCAATGTAAAGGAATAATATCCTGCTTCTTTATTCTCTTTAACAATAACCTTATTAGACTCCCCATTAAGAGCCTGGATTGAAAGAATAACTTGTCCGGCATCAGGTATGGTATAATTTATAGTTGTTTTATCCTCAAATGGATTAGGGAAAACGTCTAATGCCGGAGCTAAAACTGAATCAGGTTCAAAATTAAGATCAGCTAGTCTTGCTGGAATTACTGTAACATTGAATACATCGGTCACGCAACTAAAATTATCTGTTACAGAATACGTTGTGTTTGTTGCAGGACCTACGGTGATTGCCCGTGTAGAAGCTCCTGTTGTCCAGGCATAATTACCAACCCAGGAAGCATTTAACGTTGTATTTTGTCCTGATTGAATGGTTATATTAGTTGTTTTTCTCACATCTTTAAATACTGTGAACTGATCTCTTACTACTGCATCAGCACAAATCCATTTTGCATCCAGTCTGTTCTGATCGATCTCCAGAACAAGTGATCCGCCATTGGTAGCATTAGAATAGTGCATTGCTGCATGAGGGAATGAAGATTGTGTACCACCAAGCTGTCCAGAAGATCCTGAGACTACATATATTGTACCGTTATAGGATGAGGAAATATTTTTCTCATAAGGACAAGAGCTAGCTGAACCATCATACTTTGCGCTGCTACTGCTAAGATTATGAGTGCCTGCATTAAATGATGATTCATTTCCGTAATGACCTTTAATTAGTTTTGTTCTTTCATAAGAATGGCTATGTCCACAGATAACCATATCCACCTTATACCTTTCAAGAATTCTTATAAAATTCTGTCTTACATTAATCAACTCCGTTTCTGAATCAGAATTATGAGAACCCATTGTATAAGGAGGATGATGCCAGTAAACAATTGTCCACTTTTGCGTATTCGCTGCCAGGTCTTGTTTAAGCCATGTTGCCTGAGGGCCCAGAGTATCATACAATCTATAGGAGTTTGATTCCTTTCCATAAGAGTCAAGAGAGACAAAATGAATGTTGGCATAATTGAATGAATAAAAAGCTTCAGTATTCGAAGCTACTCCACCTGCTTCTGCATTTTTAGGTAATGTAAAATTACTGTAATAAGGAACGTTATGATCATTTTGTCTTGTTGCGTTATTAGCGTAATCGTGATTTCCGGGCGCTGGCCATAGAACGGTTTGCTTCAACATTTTATCTTTGTAAATATCAAAGAAATTAGTCTGATACTCTGTTTCCAGACCGCTGCTATAGGCATTATCACCAGCTAATAACCAAACATCTGTATAATTAGATCCAAGATAAGAGATGTATTTATCACGTGAGTTTTTTTGATTGGTTGAGTTATTACCACAGTCTCCTGTAACCCAAACACGAGTTTTCTTTTCTGTACCTACTGCAGGCGCTGTGATAAAATAATTATCTGCATCACCTTGTAATGTTTGAGTTGAAGAACCTATTGAATAGTAATATTTAGTATTTGAAGACAATCCAGAAAGTTTCACTTCATGATCGGTCACAGAAGCAGGATCACTTACTGAAGAAGTTAAGCTACCGGCTGCTGTACCAAAAGATACTTTACTATTTGATGCAATATCTGTTCTCCACTTTAAAATTACACTTGAGGATGTACCTAGCTGAAGATAAGGACCTCTTTGCAGGACAGCTGCAGCTGATGCAGAATTCCCCTTCAGTTCCAGATCAAAGCTTACATCGGAACTGGTAATATCAGACTGATGCACTTCTACTGCTATTACATTTGTTCCGGTTACTAAAGCTCCGGAAGGTATTGCCCCTGTCTGAATTGTTCCACCATCATCAGAGCAGGTGGTCGATGCTAATGTATTATGTGCAATAGTACCAGTTGGCATATTATTCCTGTAGCGCTCAGTTCCATTGATGTAAACGACTATCCCGTCATCCCTTTTTACATTGATTGTATATCCAGTAAAAAGAGAAGCATCCGCCACAGTAATAGACTTCCTGAAATAAGTTGTGATATACTTTGAACTTGATGAGGAGCCATAACTCACAACAGTGGCTTCATCTCCATCACCATAACCTAACTGAGCATTTCCTGATGCCCATGAAGCATCACTAAATCCCGAACTTTTCCATGCAGTGCCCTGATTGGATCCATTATCAAGATATTTCCAGGAGGAACCTAAAGAGATAAGTGTTGTCTGCGCTGACAACCATGTCAATGTGCTTATCAATAAGCAAAATGTTGTAATGAATCTTTTCATCTGGTTTCTAATTTGATTGAGCGTCAAAAGTAGCTCTTATAACTAAACAGCATTCATTACGATTATTATAATTCAGTAAAGTTCCTGTTAAGAGAATGTTACACAAAACCAGATCCATCACAAATAAAAAGGCCAGCTATATCTAGCCGGCCTTTTTATCTTAGTAAAAAATTATATCTATTATTTAATCTTAGATACCATGTATACTCGGTTATTAATGTTGAGATAATAAACTCCACTATTCAATTCCGATAGCTCTAATTCATTCTCTTTTCCTGTGAGTGTTACATTTTTCACCAACTGCCCTTTCGTATTAATAAGAGAAGCTTGTATAGGATAACTTTCATTACCAAGATCAATGGTGAGTTGATCTGCAAAAGGATTAGGAAATACAGATATGACAAAAGCACTAGTATTACCTTTTATTGAAGAAGGATCACAATCTTTTGCTTTGATGCTTACTTTATCCAATGTAATACAACCTGTTATTTCGTCCGTAATTGTTAACGTGTAGTCTATATCATTTTCAACTAATACATCTGTTCTTCCGCTTTGAGGATGTGACAGGCCGGTAACAGGATTCCATTTATAGGTATAAGTTGAAACACTGCTTGCTCCGATACTCGTGTAATTCAACTTACATGCCTCTACATTTCTTTGGATGTCTGATACTGGTTTTTCTAAAACTCTGACTTCTTTATAAACTGTATCTTTCCCGCACTGATCTTCTACGATAAGCCTTGCTACATAAGCTCCCGGATTTTTATAAAAAACTTTTGCCGGTGTTACTCCTGAATATGCAGTTAGATTCTCTGCACCTTCAAAAGTCCACTTATACGATGCCGTTCCAGTTATATAAGATGTATTTGCAAACAGAACCGAATCACCTTTACAATAATAGCCTTTATCACTTTGAATTCCGGCCTGAGTTGAACAACAAGTCTGATCGACAGTTACAGCGATTGTCTTTGTTTTCTCTGCTCCAAAATAATCTTTAACAGAAACCTGATAACTCTGATCAGTCAATGGCCTGAATGTGATTTCATCTGAAGGCGATGCATTACCACTATTCCATTTAAAACTGAAAGGTGCTTGTCCGCAGACAATACCAGAAACGTTCAGATGTACGCTATCTCCTTTGCAAACCTTTAACTTATCTGCCGAAAGCAGAAAATCAAGATCATTGCTAACTCTGATTACTTTTGTAATAGAGTCTTTGCAGACAGGACTATTATCATTTTCTATCACAAGTTTGACCTGATAATCTCCAGGAGAAGCATAAAGATGTTTTGCAACATCAAGACCGCTTGACTTTTGTCCATCACCGAAATACCAGGTCCTGGAAGTAATAGTATTCTTTAGGTCAACGGAAATATCTTTAAAACTTGTTTCTTGTCCTATGCAAACATTGGAGGTTTCAAAGGAAGCTTTGAGACCACTGCAAAAGTCAGGGCAGTTTGGCTGAAGATTTACAATGAATACAGCTCCCCTTCCATTTCCACCATCTTTATTACCAGGATATCCGGCAGCGAAATCAGGACCTCCGTCTCTATTGATATCTCCTAAATAAGAAAGTCCTAATCCAAAATTATCGTACATAACCAATGGAGCCTGGAAGTTACCGCTATTATAACCGATCTTTTGTTTCTTCTTCACTGTCCCATCCTGATTCAGCAAAAGCACCATTAAGGATCCTCTATAATTTCCATCTCTGTACATACTTACAAGTAGATCGTCTGTTCCATCTCCGTCTATATCTCCATCTGAGGACATTGCAAAGCCAAAATTTGAGCCTAAAGTACTTGTATTAAGGTTTCCTTTCAGAGCATTTATCTTATATGATTTTTTAATAGTTCCATCTCTATTTAAAAGAGCCAGATAAACGGCACCAGCCCCATTGCCAGCTTCATAGTCATCCGGTGTACCAAAGGCCATATCAGGAATTCCATCTTTATCAAGGTCGCCAATACCTTCAACGGACATACCAAATGTACTACTGTTTTCGATGTTTAGATTTATATTAGCAGAAGCATTATCAACTAGTTGATATTTTTTAACAGACCCGTTCTTATTTAAGTACAGAATAAATACAAAATGTTTTGCCATTACCTCTCCTCCCACTGCAATATCATTAGTTCCATCTTTATCCAGATCACCCAGACAAGTAATAGATTGACCAAGTTTTATAAAATCAAGTTCCGGATCTGCAGGATAAACAAACCCTTCATCTGCGCTTGATATCACATTTGAATTTTTAACACTTCCGTCCTTGTTCAAGAAAAGCACATGCACCGCGCCTCTCGGACCTCCGCTATAATTCCAGTAAAAGTTGTCTGCTATAGCTATATCAGGAACGCCATCTTTATCCAGATCTCCCAGCCCAGCTATACCTGATCCATACATGGAGCTTAAATCTTTTACACCAGAAATTTTAGTAAATTTCCTTACTGACCCATCAGCATTTAAGAATAAAATCCAGACTGCGCCTGTCGTGCTATTATGTATAGAAGCTACAGCAACCTCGGGGATATTATCTCCATCAAGGTCTCCAATGTTTTCAATTGATTCCCCAAATCTGTTATTATCTTCCAGTTGGCCTGAAAAATTTGGACTTGTACTTGATATCAAAGTATGACTTATGACATTGTAACAAGGCAGAGGACTATTATTAACCTTTACAGATGCTGCCCCTGAAACCAAGGCACTGCAATCTTTATCTGATGCATTCACCAGAGTATAGTTCGTATTTGCAGTCGGTTTAACAGGAAAGAAATAGTTACTGGAAGTTATTCCTGAAATGGTTGTATTGACACTACCATTTGAATAAGTAAAATTAAATGGAGGAGTGCCAGAAAAATTAACTTCCAGATAAGCATTATAACCTGAATAAATTTCATGTATTCCGGAAAGTACAGCAGTTGGACTTTCTACTTTAATATAATCTACCTTAACAATAGTATCACTTCCCTCCGCATTGCTCACAATTAACTTTACCTTATAACTTCCCGACGTTGTATACTTAATTACAGGGTTTTGTAATGTAGAAGTTGATGGAGTTCCACCTTCGAATTCCCACTTCCAGTTTTTAGGATTGTTGTTTGACAGATCCTGGAAGGTTCTTGACTGACCAGGACAGACAGTTGTAAAATCAGTTTTGAAGTTAGCAGTAATAGGTCTTGCGCAAGTGAGCGTTGCGTATACATTGATACAGCCAGCGCCCAGTTTACCTTCAAAGCCGGGATTCAACTGATCAACAGAGGTTGCATTATTCAGTAGACATATCCTCACCTGTTCTGGTGTTAATGCTTGATTTTTTGAAAGCAAAAGAGCCGCCAGACTGCTGACCATCGGACAAGCCATCGATGTTCCACTCTTATATCCATATGCCGAATGATACACTGTATTATAAATATCCACTCCCGGAGCCAATATATCTATCGTTGAGCCATAATTAGAAAAAGATGCTTTCTTATTTGACTGATCTATTGCCCCTACACTTATTACGCTTTCATAAGCTGCAGGATATAAAGGTAAATCGGTATTATTGTTTCCGGCTGCTGCAACAAGAATGATACCTTTCTGAGCTGCCAGATCAATAACACGTTTTAAAGTTTTGCTTTCTCCATAACCACCAAAACTCATACTGATAATGTCTGCATTAGCAGCTATTGCATATTCTATGCCTTGAATTGCCGCATCTACAGACAAGCCTGTTGTAGTGCTCTTTTTAGTTTTTACCGCCATAATTTTAGCATTTCCAGAAATGGATGCTACTCCAATTCCATTATTACTTACAGCCGCTACGATACCTGCACAATGAGTTCCATGCGAAAAATTATTTTCATCAGCGTTGGCAGGAGGATTAGGATCATTATCAACGTCCGCTGCATCCCAACCATTGACATCATCTACATATCCGTTCTTATCATCATCAATATTATTGCCAGCAATTTCTTTGTTATTAACCCAGATATTTCCTTTCAAATCTTCATGGGTCAAATCCACAGCATCGTCAACAACTGCAACTACCACATTGCTTGTGTCACCGGACAATTGCCATCCTTCCTGTGCTTTTACATGCTGAAGATACCATTGTGATGCATGGACATCATTTGGAACTGCCGAAACTGAAAAAACAGGAACCTGCTCCACATATTCAATAAAAGGGATACTTTTCAGAAGGTTTATTAAACTCTGAGGTAAAATTGCAGGATCATATTCAATGGTATAGACCTTGTTTAAATCACTGTTTTTAATTCTAAAGGTAGAAGCAATAGTTCGCACCTTCTGACTTTTCAAAGTTTTCTCCAGGACTTCTGAATTGGGAAATGAACGTAAAAAACGATTACCCGAAAAGTCCAATGGGATATCATAGGAGGCCTTGACCTTTATAAACAACTTCCCTTTCTCATATGATTGAGCGAAGCCGACATTGAAAAAGATCAAAAAAGTAAATAGCAAGAAACAGTTTTTCATAAAAATAGAGATATGATTTTCAAATAGTTTTATATCCAAAAATAAGGATAAAACTGATTGAACAAATCTCTGAAAGTATATATTCGATGTCTGATAGTAAAAACCTACTCAAAAACCTACCTTTTTAATTCTAAAAAATGTGTTTCAATAGATTTTACGACCCTTTAAAGGTAGGGCAAGGAAGCTTTCTATATGGCTTTCTTCTTTTTGGGGGCCAATGGTACACGTATGTGATATTGAGCTCATGAGCACCTCTTGTTCCGGCTCTTGTGAGGTCAGAAACCGTGCAGTCATAGCTATATGAAATGCTTATAGGATGTACTTTGTAACCTATCAGCAGCACAACAGATTCATTGTTCTGGATGCCAGCTCTATAATGTTTTAATAAAGGAATTCCTCTGTACCAGCCACCAACAAGTAACCTATGATATAACCCATATACACCAAGATCCAACTGATCGGATTTTCCTTGCGACTTGTAATGTATAGTGGGGGTAATATATACATCTTTATCAGAAGGTGCATCTCCCTTGGTTTTTCCTTTCTCAAGCATAAACTTATACCCACCTATCAGGGCAAACTTTGCAGGCAAATCAGATCCGTTTCCGTAAAAAGACTGATTAGGAGTATTTACATGATGGGCAGAAAAACCTACCCAAAAATATTCGGAATACAGCATAGTTCCGACTCCAATATCAAAAAAACCCTTTTGAGTAGCTCCGAAAGGTTCTTTTGTTAGAGTATTAGTAAACCCGTCATCATTGAACTGGTCGGGAAATGTTAAATAGGAATAATTAAGATATCTGTTAATGTAATTTATCTCAGCACCTGCACGTGCAGAAAGTTTGGGAGACAGGTTAATCTCTTGCGCATATTGCATGCGGATTTCAGTTGAACTGATCCTTTTCGTCCCCTGCCAGTCCTTCAAAAACATAAGACCTACACCTCCACCAGTTCTGTTAAAAAAGTTATCAATTGAAACACATGAGGTGGTATATCTGGCTTCCAGACCTGGCCACTGCAACCTCTGATGTGCTATAGCTCTTACGCTGTGAGCACTTCCGGCAAAGGCAGGGTTTAGGTATAAGACATTTGCATAAAATTGGGAAAACTGAATATCCTGGGCATAGGAAAATCTTATACCTGAAAACAGGATAAGCATCCATAAAACCTTATTTAAACACCTACTGTACTTCATATTTTAATACAGATTAAATCTACCTGTATGTCTTCTGGTTGTTTTGGCAACCTTCTTAGGAGCATTCAGTTCATTGAGCTGATCCTGAATTTTCTCCTTTCTTTTATTTGTTTTTCGCTCTGTTTTATCCTTACGATCAATATTCCTTTGAGTAAAATTTACTGCCTGCTTGGCATGAAAATCACTTGCGAGATCTGCTTTGTCGGTTAAGCGATTGGCCTTATCCTTTCTGTACCTTTCTGGTGCACATGACAACAACAGTATTCCTGCAAATATGATTAAAACAAATTTACTCATAAACTATTATCTGACTACTGTTACACTACCTGTCATTGTATAAGGACCTTTGTATTCTTCTGAATCCCCTTCATAAATGATTGTCCAGGGATATACGCCTTCTACCATTGGTTCTCCTTTATATATCCCATCCCAGAATACATACCTGTCGTTGCTCTCAAATATCACCTCTCCCCATCTGTTGAATATCAGCATTCGGAATTTGCCTATATGTGCCCCGAATACATCATACAAATCGTTGACAGCATCTGCGTTAGGACTAAATGAATTTGATATAAAAAGTCTTGGAGGGCAAACTGCATCTACTTCAACTTTATCCATTCCTAGACAATTGAACTCATTCGTAATCTCCACACTATAAGTACCAGGCATGGTCACTAGTATCTTCTGTGTTGTTTCTCCAGAAGGATCCCATAAATAAGATTTCCCCATGCCTGCATTCAGCTCCAAGTCTTTTCCGGTTTCAAAACAATGTTTGATCTTATCCGGCAAGGCACCTATAGGCAAAGGATTTATATTAACCAAAGCCTGAGCAGTGCCAGAACAAGCTCCAAGACTTGCAGTTACGGAATATAGACCTGGCTCAGACACAGATAACAGAGGACTATTATTATCATTTATATTAACCCCGTCTTTGTACCACGTAAATAAAGGATTAAGAGCAACATTATTAACTATATTTAAAGGTTTTGAATCAAGCACTAAAACACTACCTAAGCACACTGAAGTATCAGCAAGACTTACTTTAGGTTCAGGAATTCCTATAACATTAATGCTGTCTGTTGCATCACAACCAAGTCTGTCTTTTCCTTTGACCACATAAGTTACTTTCCCATCTTTAACAGAAACAGATATTGTACCTGAGGTATCCGGAAGCAGAATACCAGATTCTTCCCAAATATATTTAAGTTTCATAGTATTAACAGCAGTGATAGACAATGCACTTCCATCACAGCCAACCAAATCCTTCCCCAGATCGACTGAAGGTAGTGGTTCAATTTTAATTTCCAGAGTATCAGATACAGGAAGGCAATTACCATTTTGGTCGGAGGTTAATATCAGGATAGCAATTCCTGATGCTAATTCTTTATCTGTAGGTGTATATTCCAGCGAAGAAGCACCTGCACCAAAAGTACCTTCACCAGACCATATAGCACTGCCTGTAGAAGAAACTCCACTTAACTGAACTTGAGGCAAACCTATACAGATGGTATCATTTGGGCCAGCATTCACAATAGGTTCAGGAGTAATTGAAATCTGAACTGTATCTGTCACGGGCGGACAAACTTTGGAACCTTCAGATGAAATCGCCAGCTTAATTTTACCGGATTCAATTTCTTCTTTTGTAGGCTGATAAGCTATTTCAAGATTTTTAACAGAAGGATCATAAGAACCTTTTCCTCCATTCCAGATTCCGCCAGTGGCATTTTTAACGCTTGCCTTAAGTGGGATAGTAATGTTATTTGCACATATACTGATATCCTGACCTGCATTGATTTCAGGTACTTTTTCAAAATTATAAACCACAATGCTTTGTGATTGAGGGCAAACTTTAGTTCCAGTACTGCTTAATATAAAAGCAATAGCACCATCATTGATTTCCGTCGCTGTTGGTACATAATCTGTAGTAAGGCTTAATGGTGAAACAAATCCGCTTGGTGTACCTCCTTCCCAGATTACTCCAGGACTATGGGAAGACGTCCCGGAAAGTTTGATAACAGGATTACTTTCACATAAAGTGTTTCCAGTACCTGCATTTACTTCAGGTAGCCTTTCAAAATGATAAATGACCGTATCTTTTGCGGGAGGACATAATGTATTTCCGGTACTTGTTATTAGTATCGGAAGACTGTCAAAGGTTTTGTCTTTAGAAGAAATTGTATAAACAGCATCAGTTTTTGTACGATCATCAATATGTTGACTTCCACCCGACCATATTATTCCAGTTGCATTGGTATAATTTCCGCTTAGCTTGATATTGGAAGCAGTTTCGCATATCAAACTCCCGATTCCAGCATCTACTGTTGGAAGTTTTTCGTATGTAAAAGTTACATCAGATTCACTTAGCGGACATTTATCCTGGCCTTTAGTCTTAAGCTTTAGCGTTACAGTACCTGCACTTATTTCTGATGCATGAGGAATATAAGTAGCATTCAGCGTATTTCTGTCTGGCTGGAAAGTACCAATGCCTCCTTCCCATATTCCGGAAAGAACATTGGTAACTTTTCCGCTGAGGGTTACAGAAGGTGTATTTTCACAAAAGCTTTGAGGACTTCCTGCATTAGCGACTGGCATTTTTTCAAAAGTAATAAGAACCTGATCAGTAGCAGGAGGACAAATACCTGTTGAGCTAGTTAAGGTAAATAGAACAGAACCGGCATTTCTGTCTGCATTGGTTACGGAATATGAAGAAATCAGCCCAACAGGACTAAACCCTCCACCTGCCCCACCTTTCCATGATCCACCGGTAGCATTGGTAACGGAACCGCTTAAATTAATGGTTGATGCATTTTCACACAAAACCTGAGGAGGTCCTGCTTCCGCTGTAGGCTTAGGTTCGACTATGATAGGTTTAGTCACAGAAAATTTACAAGAATTTTTGTCGGTGAATGTATATTTCAAATCAAAACTACCGACGGTATTAGGTGTAAATGTACCTGCAGCATTTATACCTGTTCCAGAAAATACGCCACCTGCACCTGCAGGCAAAACACCTGGAATTTTAAAGGCGGGACTTCCCACACAAACAGGATTTATATCAGGGAATGTAATATCAGGAAGACTGTTAACAGTGAATGTGATAGAAACAGTATCTTTTCTGGTTGGTAAAGCTGTGACTGCATAATAAACATCACCATCAGAAATGGTAATACCTGTCACTGCAGACATCAAATAGCTATTTGCCAATGTTGGCTTTTGGGTATGCCAGGACTGGACTGTCCCCCATGCTCCTGCTTCAGTGACTTTACTATTATAGAAACTCAGATCAACACCTTCAGCCTTACCTGATCCTTTCACTGTTTCACATAAACTATCCTTATAGGCCCTGGGAGTACATTTATCTTTTACTGTATAAGTCAAATTGACAACACAAGGATTATCTGAAACAGTAGTAAGTTTCAAGGTATACACACCAGCTCTATCAATAGTAATAGACTGATTGGTAGCTGACCCCTGAAAACTGCCAGCGGGGCCCCATTCATAAGATTTAAAACCTGCAGGACCGGTAAGGATTTTTGTCTCTTTGAAAGAACATATGGTTAAACTCTGAGGAGTTGTCAAAGAACTACATTCTGTATCTATGTAAGCATAACCTAAATGACCACTTGGCTGGCAATCTGAAGCTATGAATTCAACAGTAACAGTCTGCCCGATATAATCTTTTAAAGCAATAGCAACAGTAGTCCAGTTTCTGTAATACAAATCCATTCTGTTATTATCACATTCATTATTGGCATTAGGGTTTGAAATAGAATTTGCCGGAGCTGCCTTTGTATTACCACATCCTGAATTCGCTGTAATTTGCACTAATTCAGAATTTCCACTTGAGCAGATATGGGTGTAAGAGGAAAGATTTGAACCTAAAACAGATACAGTATAATCGCCACAGGTTATTTCATTACCATCCTTGTCATAAAGTTTCGTCTGAAAATGTGGGCTGGCCATCCCCTGGTGTCTTAGATCATTTTCCGGCGACTCAAGCACAACAGCATATCGATAAGTAAGAATGGAATTGCTCGAATCAACTGTAAATGATTGTGTCATTTTGGCTATATGCCCACCGGCTTCTGTATTACCAAGTCGTACCGAATAATTTCCACCAGGTGCTACCACAGAAAGATTGGGTATATAAGGATCCCTTTGTGTTTTTGTCATGATACAATGCTGGCCAAATCCTGGATTGGTGATAATAGGATCTGTACCATTAATACCACCCCTACTCTGCACCTGGCCTTTCCAGCCATTAAAATTTCCATCCTCGAAATCCATGTTAACACATTTGCCGGTAGCATCCATTACATGATTTTCAATAGCAGCAATTTCTTTTGCAAAGTCAATTTTCACTAAAGCAAATGAGGCATACAATGAAACATAGCGTGACTTTAAGTCTTTGAGGTAATGAGTAAAATTTGAGCTATTAATTTCTCCAGCTATAACTTTTCTAAAAAAGAAAACCTTGTCTTTGTCCCACTCCGGTTCGAGGTATCGAAAGAAAAGATTAACATCAGATTTACTAACCTTAGCCTCTTCAGCTATTTCATTTTTTAACTGGCCAATGTTGATAGAAGACCAGAGTCTTTCGGCTTCTAGCTTTAGCTCCTGATTGGATTCAATTGGATGCTGACCGAATGCAGGATTGAGGAATAGAATAGGGAATATCGAAATGAAAAACAAACCACCTGCTGAAGCTTTTATTGTTCTTAGTGCAATTGTAATCACTTTCATAATGACAAATTTACAAGATTACGCCACTTTACAAAATTATATTTTTTCCAATATAAATACCATTATTGCTTTAAAGTAGGATTTCTGTTTACTCAGAGACTTAAATAGGGAAAAAAATGAAGCCTGAAGAGATAATTAAATTCAAAGATGTGGATAACTTTTTCAAGCTATTAATTTCAAGTTATATACCATCAAAAAATGAATTTTACCAATAAAAAAAGCTGCTATTGGCATAGCAGCTTTGTATAAAATTGGATTATATAAATTTTATAAAGAGAATCTCTAATCTATCTCTTTATAAATTTTCTTGTCTCAACAGCACCGTCAGGCAACGTTAACAATAATAAATAATTTCCAGATCCAAAATCAGCAAGGTCCAAAATTGATTCATTAGAAAATGCTCTCATCAATTTTCCATCATTAGAATAAACCTTTCCTGTAAATTGACTTACACCTTGAGGCATATTAATCTGAAGGAAAGAACTTGCAGGATTAGGACCAATTGTAAGCTCTTCAGCAAGCCTATTTCTTGTTGAAGCAATTGCAGGGCAAGAAATTTCAGCTTCAAATCCATTATTCATAAACGAAAATGAGCTAGTAGAATTTAATTCAATGGTCAATGGCTTACCAGGCCCGGATGCAGTAAATGTCTTTTTATCCTCTTCAGTAAAATCATCAGTAATCTCTTCCAGAAGTTTTGAAGAAGATCCTCCATCACCATCATAAATCTTTAAATCATCAAAGATACCAAGGCTCACATTGTTTAAAGTAATTACAACAAGTTTATCAGGACTGCCAGGATAAATTGTCATACTTCCATCAGTAGGCACTTCATAGATAGCATCAGGACCTCCGTTATCATAAACCAGCCCGTTACATGCATGAATAACTGTATTACCGGTTACTGGTAGCAATAATGTTTTTGCTATGCTATTATCAACTTTAAAGGAATCTATTAAAATACTCTCGCCCTCCAGAGATAGCTCCCCTTTTGGGTCTAACTGAAGGAAAATATAGTATGTTCCATTTTGAGTAAAACCATGTTCAGAAGGAATAAATGACCCTACATATGGATCATACATATAGCTATCTACATCAGTGAATGTTCCTGCGTCTAGTTGTACAGAGGCATTTTTAATGTCTTTTGTAGTACCTGCTTTTACTACAAAGTCAATACTTGGAATAGTTTGTAACTCTCCGTCAGATTCAACTTTAAATTCAAAACTAAACTTATTATCTGCATTATTAGCTTCCGGGGCCAACTCCCAGTCTTCTATTGACGCAGAGATAGCAGGCTCTACAACATAAATACTATCTAAGGAAAAGTTATTAGTTTCATCTGACTCAGGGAATAGATTATCATAATCCATTACTGTGAAAAAATAATACTTCCCTACAGGAACCTCTAATGGAATTTGTAAAATTCCTTCATTGATATATGTAAATGTTCCTTTATAGATAGAAGTGTAAACATCTTCATAAACCTTTTGATCATTTGCATCAAGCACTTTATCCTTTGAAATAAAATAGCTCATTTTAAAAGGACCGGTAGGAGTTTCTGATGCATTTTGAGGAGATGATTCTGTTCCAAGATTTACTCCCTTCGGCACAGTATCTGAAATCATTCCTGATCCATCGCTAAGATAAAAATCATAAGAGGGATATTCATCTATACATTCAATTGTAAAATCCAGACCAGATGCTTCATATCCTGTTTTAAATCTTAAAGTAATGGCACCATTTACAGGTGATCCATAGAACACATCATAAGGCCCGGAGCTTGGCACCAGAAAGCTTTCAAAAGTCATCGACTTTGCGCTTGTATTATCACCGAAATAAATTTCAAGCTCAGAAAAATAAGCATTGTAATCATTTAGTGTAAGTTTAACAACCTTGCCATTTTCAGGAAGTATCGTCACTATACCTTCAGAGTCGGGAGTATAATTTCCATCAGCCCCACCATCGTCATACAAATGACCTGAGCAGGTGGTAATAGTAGTGCTCCCGGAAGTCGGGAATTTAAATGTCTGGGCGGCCGCGTCAAGATTAAAAAAAAGACAGCCAACAAGCATTATGGATGCTAATTGTTTAGATAAAAGTTTTTTCATAGAAAATATATTAATAAAAATTAAAATTTTAATAAAGATAATAGATTATTGGAATTTTGCATGATTCAGAAAATGAGCATACTATGCAAAAATGAAAAATTATTCAAAGATAAAACCTAATCAACTCTATCTTTTGGAGTTAACATTTTTTTAACATTTCCCTGAACCCCCTGTTTAAACATTATAATCTTCTCTTCGACAACGTGAAATTGATATATAAATATTTTTATTATATAACATTGTTGCTTTGGTTTTTCGGGGTACACCAAGGCATTGCACAAGAGAACCAACAGCCAAAAGGAATTCTGATTACAACTATTCCTAACAAAAATTATAAAGCAGGATTTGTAAAAAGAATACTTCTCGGTACTCACTACAGAAAAGAGTGGACGACACCTATTCAGGTAAAGGTATTCAAAGCAGACACTGCATTTGGAGGCCTTACTCCGATAAAGCAAGGCGGCAGCAGACAGACAACCAACCTGCACCTCAAAGATTCTATTGGTCGACAATATGTAATCAGATCCATCAACAAAACTCCAACACGTGTTCTTGAAGATGAATTTCAGAAAACTGTGATTGCAAAAATCCTGCAAGATCAGGCCTCTTCAGAAAACCCTTATGGCCAATTGGTGATTCCACCACTTGCGAGAGCTGCAAAAGTTTTTTATACAACACCCAGGCTTATCTATATTCCCTATGATTCTTCATTAGGAAAATTTGCCCCCACCTTTGCAAACATGCTTGCCTTTATTGAAGAACGACCTGATGAAGACATGTCTCACCTTGCCAGTTCAGGAAATTCAAAGAATGTAGTAAGCACAAGGAAAATGTTCGAGAAAAAATTCAAGGACAATGATAACATTGTTGACTATCGATTATTTGCCAGAACCAGACTTTTTGATATGCTCATTGGTGATTGGGGAAGACATGACGATCAGTGGAGATGGGCAACTTATGATTATGGCAAAGGAACATTATTCAAACCTATTCCCAGAGATAGAGACCATGTGTTTTATAAAGCCGATGGAGTAATCCCTTTTATTGCCAGCCAGAAATGGGCTATTCGTAACAATGAAAATTTCACTTATAAATACAATGATATTGTAGGGCTCAACATGAGCGCAAAATCCCTGGACAGGCCATTGCTCGCATCACTGACAAAACAAGACTGGCTTGATATAGCTGATAGTCTTAAAACTGAATTAACCGATCAAATTATAGAAGAAGCTGTTAAACATATGCCTGAAAATATTTATCCTCTCCACGGAAGTGAGATTACTGCAAAGTTAAAATCACGCAGGGATAAGCTTGGTAAGGCAGCACTAAAATACTATAAACTATTGGCAAAAGATATAGATGTAGTAGGCTCATCAAAAAAGGAAACTTTTATCGTCAACAGACTGGATGGTCATAATACAGAAGTTACAGTACTAAACAGTGACTCCGACACTATATTTCACAGATTGGTATTCGGAAAAGAAACCAGGGAAATAAGACTATATGGATTAGGCGGAGATGATGTATACAATATCACTGGAAGACACAGCAGGCACTCTCAAGTCCGGGTTATAAAAGACGAAAATGTGAGGGAGCTTAATGACAGCATCAATGAAGCAACTTTCTTTAATCAATACTCATATGTCACGGGAAACTTGGGGAACCAGTTAATGAATAATACCAAAATCATCTTCATGAGGGCAGATGCAGAAAATACGAAATCATCTGCATACGATAGATCTGATTATGATTACAATCTTACCACAATCAGACCCTCACTTCAATACAACGTTGATGACGGAATATTTTTGGGGATAGGTGTATTAAGAAAATCGTTCGGATTCCGTAAGTATCCATATGCATCATACCACTCAGGAACCATCAACTATTCGACCCGCACACAGGCTTTTTCAATCAACTATTTCGGAGATTTTAAGAAAGTAGCAGGAAAGTGGAACCTGATGCTGGATGCATTAGTATTCGGTCCCAAATATGCGCTCAATTATTTTGGAATGGGCAATGAAACCCAGATCGCATCAGACACCTCTATAGATTACTACAGAGTAAAAGCACATAATTTCAGGTTTGCACCTCTCTTTTATAAGAATTTAAATACCAAAATGATCTTGGGAATAGGTCCTCAATTTCAATATGTAGAAATTGAAGATACACCTGGTCGATTTATTTCCACTCCTCAGGCAGAAACTACACCTGCTGATTTTGACAGGAACAATTACCTTGGAGTGAAAATATTCTATCAGTTCAATACCCTTGACAATAATATCTTTCCTAAAAAAGGTATCAGATTCAATACTCAGATCACTTATTATAAAGAAATAAGCAAGACACAGCAGTTTGTAAACATAGCCCCTGATATTTCATTTTTCTACACACCCAAATTCATGAAGTTTACAACTTTCGCCACAAGAATCGGGGGAGGAACTAATCTTGGCTCGTTTAAATTCTTCCAGTCCAATACCCTGGGCGGTACTACAAACTTGAGGGGATACAGAAGAACCAGGTACTATGGACGGTCAAGTTTCTACCAAAACACTGAAGCCAGGATAAAATTAGCTGATGTCAACTTTTACCTCTTCCCGGGTAAAATCGGATTGATATTATTCTTCGACTATGGCCGTGTATGGGCTGATAACGAAAAGTCACACGAACTACACTACGGATATGGGCCTGGACTTTACCTTCAGATCCATAACCGATTAGCCTTTACCGGAACCTATGGTTTAAGTACAGACAAGAGCTACTTCAACCTCCAATTAGGATTTTTATTCTAAAAAATTGTATTATTTATAAAAATACCTATTTACGGTATTGAAAAATACTATAATAAATTAGAATATTGCAACGTTAAATTGTAAATTCAAGTAAAAGAGGCAATTAACCTTCTAAAACTTTCAATTATGGCTAAAATGTTAATGGAGCTCAAAAGTCACAAAGAAAATTATCTTATGATTAACAATGATGCTTCAGACCTCGGAATTCTAGAATTCTATGGAAATCATACCGATTTAACAAAGCCTTATTATATTCAGATAAGATCGGTTAAAAATCCGGTTATAAAAGGGGAATTTATTAAAAATGATAGTCAGGCAGAGACAGAAGCCAAGGTTTACCTTTATTTTGATGAATTTACTTTTGGAAAAATCTGGACCATTGTAAGCAGTAACTCCTCCATTTTTTTAGATCTTTCCGTAAGTGAAAGCGAACATTTCCGGTTTGACAGACATGGAGAACTTATTTATACCAAAAGATATACTTTCAAAGAAGCTTCACTAAAACTTAATTCATTTCATCAGAAGGAATGGGTGTATTAATATACGAATCCATTTTACCTGTAATAATAAAAATATTCAGGATTACTTATTTTTAAAAACTGTTTTCCAATCATCTTTAATACTTATCACATTCCAGCCATTGGCAGCGGCTGCCTGGAGAGAAACATTGTCTTTTTCCTGATAGCTGAATTCTCTTACTGCATCATTGTGGTTGATTAAAAGTTGAAATGAAGGTCCTTTTCTTTCATCTGAATAAGTAAGCATAGCAATATCTCCTCCTGACTTTTCATTACCTGCAACAAACACGGGGATCTTTCCTATATGATAGCTTATATTGACAGGCTTTTCTTCTTTATCATTAAAACTCTGCATTATAGTATCTCTCCATAATGCGTGTTTTCCGTCAACTCTTTTAAACTCCAGTTTCAATGTACTACCAATTACCTGCTGCACAGGTATTCCATAAATATCATCTGAAAAAGCTCTGATAAATTCTGCATTACCTCCGGAGCAGATCCATGTCTCAAACCCTTTATCTCTTAAGAAAGCCAAAAGTTCCAGCATAGGTTGATATCCTAGTGAAGTAAATGGGACATTGAATCTGGGATGTTTTTCATTATTCAAAAAGGTTGCAATGTCTTTTTCAAATGTTCCTTCGGTTCTATTGCCATATGCAGCTAATGCCAACTCCATAACTCCTTTGTGGTTATTCATTTCAAAGAAGGCAGTATCTTTTTCGACTACAGCTTTAAATGGTTCTTTTGTTTTCAAGGAAGGATCTTTAGCAATCATTGCTTTGATAGTCTTAAGTAAGAACACCCCCTCTATCAAAGGCTGTTCCGGCCATAAAGTTCCATCATTATCGAATACTGCTATACGTTTTTCAGACTCAATATAGTCATTGCTCCCTTCCCTCGTGACCTTCTCCACAAATTCAAGGATTGCTTTTTTATTCATCCCCTCTTTCCATGAAGGAAGAGGGTCAATGCTTTTTACATAATTAACAGAGGAAAATAAAATTGCTGTTGTTACCGAAAGAAGCAATACAGAAGCCCTTCTAAACACTACATTCATGTTGATTTAGGGTAAACCTTTTTCTTAAAACTTATAACTTATTACTTAAAACTCTTACAATGCATCTGAACCCTATATGGCAGGATCCTGAATCAATCATTTGAGGAGAGCGGGCAGCTGGCCTGAAACGGAAACAGTAATTCGGGGCACAGAGATGACTTCCTCCTTTAAGAACCTTTCGGGGTATTTTTATATCAGGCTGGTGAGGATCAAAACTTGCGTCTCTTTCTCCTCCCCGAGGATTAGATGGAATGCAACATGCTTTTGATTTATCTGCCTTATGTCTTGAGACATACCAGTCTTGGGTCCATTCCCAAACATTGCCGCACATATCGTGCAAACCATAACCATTTGCTGGGTATACTCCTACAGGAGAAGTTCCTTCATACCCGTCCAAGTTAAAGTTCTGCCAAGGGAATTCTCCCTGCCAGAAATTAGCCATCATCTTTTTGTTTGGAGTCATCTCATCTCCCCACTCAAAAACTTTACCTTCGTGTCCACCTCTCGATGCAAACTCCCATTCCGCTTCCGTAGGAAGTTCTTTACCTATCCATTTTGCATAAGCTTCCACATCTTCCCATGCTACATGTGTTACAGGATGTTCCCATCTTTCTTTCAGATCACTTCCTGGGCCTTCAGGATGTCTCCAGTTTGCACCGTGAATAAATGCCCACCAATTCATATAATTATTCAGATCAACTCTTTTAGATGGTTTTTGAAAAACAAGGGAACCGGGAAGAAGCATAGCAGGATCAGCACCCGGATAGTCTTCAGCATTTAGAGGCCTCTCCGCTATGGTAACATAGGAAGTCTCTTGTACAAATCTTTCAAATTCCTGATTGGTAACATTGAATTTATCCATCCAGAACCCTTCTACCTGCACTTCATGAGCAGGGCTTTCCTCTGGGTAATGCGTATCCGAACCCATCCTAAATTTTCCACCTGGTATCCAAACCATACATGGGTGTGGTGCTTCATTAACTATATCAGATTTATCTGGACGAATAGTAATATCTTTCATAGGTATGCATCTGTTGTAACCAATGATACAAACCTCCGGTAAAAATATATGTTTAAAAGTTACTGCTGCTCTTTAATCCACTGATATCCATCTTTGCGGGCATGCATTAATGGTCTTCCCAATTCAGAATCAAAACGATAGACATTTTCTTTTCCAATCTCTTCCAACAAATCTGTTCTGTCAAGCTGATGGTAGACTAACTGTCCCACTCCCACCAATTTTAAAATGCATTTATGTTCTTTGAGGTGTTCCAGATATTCTTTAATAACGGTAACAAATGTACTTCCAATCTCTTTTCTGCCGCGAAGTCCTATAATTACTACAGAATGTTCTGCGTTATCCGCATTCGGAAGAAGGTCTTTCAGCACATATGCTCCTGCAAAAAAGAGGCTACCTGATGGATGGAGCATGATTACTTCATTGCTTTTAATTTCCGTTGGAGGAGGTATTTCTTTCAGAAAACCATCATCTGCCACTATCACTGCTTTTAACTTAACCCTGTTAGAAGCCTCCACTATTTGCAAGATAAAAGTAAGAACCACTGAACCGAGCACGGCAAACTGAATAGGTACTGCAAGTGTAGCTATAAAAGTAAACCCCATAATACATCGGGCTTGAATGCTTGTTTCCCATATTGTAAAAATCCCTTCCCGGTTGAGGGATGAAAACCCTGAAATGATCAAAATGCCTCCTAAGGCTGCCATTGGCAATTGCTCAATGAATCCACTCATTGTGAATACAAGTATTCCAATCATAATAGCTGATATGAAACTTGCCCATCTGGAATAGGCTCCAGCTGAAGTCAAGACAGAGGTATGACTTACTGACCCACAAACCGGTATGCCTGTAAAAAAACCTGAAACTACGTTAGCAAGACCTTCACCTCTCAAGTCTTTATTTGTGTCCGGATATTTTCCGCTGGGGTTTGGTCTCATATGACTCACACCTGCACTTTGTATGAATCCTATTAGAGCAATGGCTAAAGATGATATAAAAACATCTGGAATATTTTCATATTGAGGTAATACAAATGTAGGCAACTCATCAGGGATTTTATTGTCATTCCCTACAAGTTTGAGGGTTGATATTTTTATAAAAAAAGTTGTAAGTGTCGCTACTGTTAAAGAAAAAAACATAGAAAAATTTTTGAGTTTAGTTTTTTCCAGATAGAGAATAAGAATGATTGTCAGCATTGCTATGCCTATTGCATATAGATTAAATTCTTTGTAATGTAAAATAACATCCAGTGCCTTCAGTACTTTATTACTATGCTTACTTTCATAATACCCGAATATATCTGCAAACTGACTAAGAACAATAGTTATAGCTACAGCACTCAAAAAGCCTCTCATCACAGAGTTTGAAACAAACCTCATTAGAAAACCAAGTTTAAACATACCCATAAGAATCTGGATAAGACCTGCAAGTACGGTAATCAACACCAACACAGATATCTTCTCATCCTCACTGATGCCATGCAATGCACCCCTTGTTGCCAAAGCAAGTGCCCCGGTGGTAGACACAACCATGTATACAGAACTAGTAGTCCATGATCCAATAAAAGGACCAATGATAGATGCATACAAACCATGAATAGGATTCATACCAGCCATAGCACCAAGAGCCATACCTTCAGGCAGTGCCGCAATGCTTCCGATAGCTGCCGCTATCATATCCTGGGGGAACTTCAGTTTTTTGCCACTATGTCTCTTCTTCTCACTCATTTTTAGGGTAAAAAGATTTTATATTTCTGAGCGGTATTCCTTTTATAAAATACAGGTATGTCTTTATATTATAATGTTTAAAAGCTATTGTTGCTCTTTATCCAATTATATCCGTCATTCCGAGCCTGAATCAAACTTTTTCCGATTTCAGAATCAAACCTATAAATATTCTCTCTTCCTATATCTTCTTCAAGGTCTGTCCTGTCAAGCTGTTCATGAACACCTTTGTCTACACCTACCAATTTTAATATACATTTATGTTCTTTCAGGTGTTTCTGATATTTTCTGATAACAGAAATAAATGTACTTCCGACTTCTTTTCTTCCTCTCAAAACTATTATCACTACAGAATTTTGAGCATTGTCTGCCGATGGTAAAAGATCTTCCAAGACATAGGCTCCGGCAAAAAAAAGGCTTCCGGAAGGATTGAGCACAATAACATCATTACTTTTAACTTCTTTAGGAGAAGGTATTTCCTTCAGAAAACCATCTTCAGATAACACCAAAGAATTTAAGGTTACTCTATTAGAGGACCTCACTATCTGCAGAATAAATGTAAGGACCACAGAACCCACCATGGCAAACTGAACAGGTAAAACGAGGGTTGCAATAAAAGAAAATCCCATCATGCACCTTGCCTGAATACTCGTATCCCATATAGTGGCAATGTCATCCCATTTAATAGAAGAGAATCCTGAAATAATAAGAATTCCTCCAAGAGTTGCCATTGGTATTTGCTCAATGAATTTGCCCATTGTGAATACGCTTATCGCAATGATGATAGCTGATATAAAATTAGCCCATCTTGAATAAGCTCCTGCAGATATCATTAAGGACGTTTGACCAACTGACCCACATATAGGGATTCCCGTACATATTCCTGAAGCAATATTTGCAAGCCCCTCTCCCCTAAGATCCTTATTCTCATCCGGATATTTCCCATCAGGATTTGTTTTCAAATGACTCACTCCTGCTCCTTGAATAAATCCAATCAATGCTATGGCTAAAGAGGGAATTATTAAATCGGCAATATTTCCATACTCTGGTATAACAAACTTCGGCAATTCGTTTGGTATTTGATTTTCATTCCCAACAAGCTTGAGAGATGGAAATTTCATCGCATAGCAAAGCAATGATACTACTATCAAAGAAAAAAACATTGAAAAGTTCTTCAGTTTGGTTCTATCAAGAAAAAGTACCAGTACTATTGTCAGCCCTGCTACTCCCATTGCTGCCAGGTTAAAATCTTTATAGTGTAAGGCGATATCCAGAGTCTGTAATATTTTATTACTATGCTCACTTTTATAATAACCAAAGACATCTGCAAACTGACTAAGAACAATAGATATCGCAACAGCACTTAAAAATCCTCTCATGACAGAGTTTGATACAAACCTCATTAGGAAACCCAGTTTAAAGACTCCCATCAGAAACTGGATTATTCCGGCGAGTACCGTAATCAGAATTAAAGCAGAAAGTTTATCATTTTCCTCAAAGCTGTTCAATGAACCTCTGACAGCAAGAGCCAGGGCACCGGTTGTGGATATTGCCATATATACCGAGCCTGTAGTCCAGGCACCTACGAAGGGACCAATAATTGCTGCATATAAACCATGTACCGGATTTACACCTGCCATTGCTCCGGTAGCCATCCCATCAGGAAGGGCCGCAATCCCTCCCGTAGCTGCCGCTATAATATCCTCCGGGAACTTCAGCTTTTGGCCGCTATGTTTCTTCTTCTCACTCATTTTTAGGGTAAAAAGATTTTATATTTTTCAATGTGGTATTTCTTTTATAAAACACGTATACTTTAGAAAATTCAGCCGAATACATAAGCACACAATTGCTGTAAAAGAACCAAAGTTGAAACGCTAATAAAGATGCAGTGATACTGGTATCTGTTTCTTTTCCTACGATTACAATCATAATTTCTCTCCCTATTTCCTGCAATACTCCTCCAAGAATTCCAGCAGGAAGAGCTTCCCTTATACTCACTGAATGGGGAGGCATGGATTTGAAAAAAAAAGTATAAAGAACAGATGTAAAAAATATTTGTATGGCAACTTTCAATAAGTCAATCCCAAAATCCTTATAAAGGGAAATCACTAAGGAATGGCCTAAATAAGGACGGGGTAATATGCCATTTATTATTACAAAGGCGGTAATAACAAGTAATGAAGACACAGTAGTTTTAAGATCATCATAGTTTCTTTTGATTGCTTCGACAACCCCAAATCGATCGCGGATATCTCCCCATATGAGTTCTATGGAATCTTTGAGCTGTGCAAAATAATTAACCGTCCCCAATATAAATGTTATAATAGTAACCCCTGCAAAGGTTGATTTATCAGAAGGTGGAAAGCCCTTCTCTCTTGTCAGCAAAAACTTTATTACTTCTATAAAATTGGGAGGAAAAAAATCGGCAATTAATGGAAGAATTACCTCTTTTGTTTTCTGCAGACCAAATGTCTTTAAAGAAAAGAGATATACAAATGCCACCAATGGAGCTATTGATAAAGATTGATAAAAAGCCAAACCCGTAGCAAGATTGGTACCTTTATCTTTAACCCACTCCTTGTAAGCCTCAAAAATCAGTTTCCCCAGAATGGCAAATTTCCTTGTAATTGAAAGCAATATTCTCCGGAACATTGATATCCTCCGTTTTCATGCACGATGCTTCCAACATAAAAGGCTTTTTCCTCTTTTTGTTTTTATTCTTCAGATAAAATAAAGGGATATATTCTTCAGATAAGGAAAAAAACAATTTGAATATTATAAGAATTATATTAAAATTATATCATTACATAAAAGACTGACTTTACCAAAGGCTATAATTTTAATATCACTAGGGAATTATATTTATGAAAAATATCCAGATCGTTACTAAAAGAATCGAATTAAAATTTGACACAAATGGAATTGCGATAACAGACGTAGAACCTGTTATTGAAGAACTTTCGAAGGAATATAACATTGTAGACAATTTTCCTTCCATTACCATCCAGGAAAATTATCTATATGTTACATTTAAAGCATCAAAGAAAAATGCCAATAAGTCAAATATCGGATTCAGCTTTGGCTCTAAGGGAAATATTTAATTCATATTTGTTTTGATACAAATTAAGTTAGATCAAGTTCTTTGTGTGTTGTTCTATTTGGCTGATACATGTTCTTCCACCTTATGCACAGCCAGTATAGGTAATTGTGGGTTATATATAATTTCTTTTGTCTGACTGCGGGAAAATATTTTCTTGAGAAAACTTCTTTCATGTGTAGCAAGCACCAGTACATCAGCATTCTTCTGTTTCGCATAAGAATTAATACCGGCTTCAATATCATCACCTTCATTCAGATCAAAACTCATGTTCTTATATGATTGATTGAAAAGCAATTTATCTAAAGCATATTTTATAAATTCTTCTTCCTCATTATAATTATGTTTTTTCTGAATACTGAAAAAAGAAATCTGCGCATCAAATAACTGGGCAAGGTCAATTACAAAAGAAATACCATCTGTTTCATTTCCTTTTAGATCCGTTGCATAAACTATTTGTTTAATAGGATGATATTCTACATTGGATGGTACAACTAATACAGGACATCCGGATTCTTCAGCAACCGTTGCAGTTACGGAACCCATAAATATTTTTTTCAAACCTTCTGCACCTTCAGTTCCCATTACGATCATGTCAACATTTTCTCTTCTTGCAAAATAAGGTATTTCATCTTCTGGAATTCCATATTTTACGACATAATCATAAATTACATTGTCACCTTTGGATAAACCATTGATGATATCCTGCAATCCTCGCCTTGCTTCTTCCTCAGCTTCTGTAACAATATCACTTGACAGATAGCTTGCAGTACCTGGCTCTATAGGAGTAATGTGATATAAATTAATTAAGATAAGCGACCCACCAGTAAGTTTAATCATTTCATTGGCAAAATTTACTCCTCTATAAGAGACATCAGAGAAATCTACCGGACAAAGAATCTTTTTCATAACCACCTAAACTTTAAATTCCCTCTTGTAATCACAACAATCAAACACTTACATATAGTTTTCCTTTCCGGCGTTGAAAAAACGTTGTATCAGATGCAACTGAAAGCCTGCTGTCATCTTCTGGGAAGGATTCCCGTTCATCAGAATCAAATAACTACCTAGCTCAGATATTTTATAATCAGCAAGTATCGTATGACCATCATAGCTTCTGAATATTTTTTTAAAATTAAGTTCTTCAGGAATATGAAGCGACTGAAGAATCATTTTAGCCCTGCACACGGCCTCTTCAAAGTCATCCTCATCATGACCTATAGTTCTCCATAAATGACTCAAATACTCTGATGGTTCAGGCAAAGAAGCTACCATCCTGTCTAAATTATCTTCCTCTTCAAAGGGAGCATAATTGTATAATTGAATTTCAAATACCATAAATCAAATTCAAAATGAATTAGCAATTGAAAAATCCTGTTAATCATCATAATCCATCACTTGATTATAAGGTCTAATGAGCTGATTAACACTGACTCTTTTAAAATGCTTAATCCCGGTTAAACTTTAGCATATTCTCTTAAAGTGGCCAGCTGTTTAAATAAAGCTTCCTCTTTTTCTGATAAATTTTTAGGTAACTGAACAAGTACCTTTGCATATAGATCACCATTCTTACCGGATTCATTATAAACCGGCATTCCTAGATTTTTCAATCTGAGCACTTTACCATTATCTGTTCCTTTCGGTATATCTACCTTTATCATTCCTTTTAAAGTATTTACTTCTGCTTTCCCACCCAAAACCAAGGTATAGAGATCAACAGGAACATCAACGTAAAGATTGTCACCTATGCGCTCATATTTATGATGCTTTACGACTCTTATAGTAATATACAGGTCTCCAGGTCTACCTCCACCTGTGCCCTGGCCACCTTTTTCTTTGAGCTTTATAATTTGTTCATCAGCGATTCCAGGTTTCAGTTTTATCCTTAAAGGCTGATCTTTAACATTTACAATTCTTTCTGTACCTCTGTAAGCTTCTTCCAAAGTTATTTCAAGTTCTGCCTGAAAATCATTTCCTTTGTAAGATCGGCCTGCAGTAGAGTATCCTCCTTTGCTTCTTCCGGAACGGCTGAATATACTTTCAAAAAAATCAGCAAAACTTTCCGCATCAAAGCCTCCTGAACTGCTGTATTCATAGGAACCTCCTCCACCGAAAGGATTATAAGTACCACCTCCGCCTTGGTTTTTCATTTGCTCATAATACTTCCAGTTATCTCCCATCTCATCGTACTGTTTCCTTTTTTCAGGGTCGCTAAGAACACTGTTGGCTTCATTAGCTTCCTTGAACTTAGTTTCAGCTTCCTTATCTCCGGGATTTTTATCTGGATGATATTTCACCGCCAGCTTTTTAAAGGCTTTCTTAATCTCATTCTGCGAAGCAGTTTTGGAGACACCAAGTATTTTATAATAATCTTTATACTCCATACCATATGATCCTAATAGATAAACAAGTGTTGAACAAAGCTTGTTCTTTGAAGTGCGTAACACAATGCAGAAAAAGGAGTTGCTTCGTTGCAAAATAAATGGTTCCATTGCGAGTTATTTATTTTCTGTACCTTTAATTAAATAACAGATTAGTAATGTTTGAAATATCAATATCTATTTTCCTTGTATTTATAGTATTTATTATTGTAAGAGGATTTATGAAAAATTCTAAAGAAGCAAAGGAATACCATCAACATTTAGAAGAAGGCCTTAAAGATGAATACATAACTGATCCGGAAACAGGAGCAAAATACACTTTAGAAGAAGTAGAGGCTGAACAGTGGGTTAAACTTGAACCTGAGTTAATTTCGACTGCTAAAACTGATATTAACAAGCTATTTAATGAAGAAGAAATAGAGACAGAAAAAGCACTAAATCATTTTAGAGATAATCCTCAATATCGAAAAGTTATGTTAACTGAGGATCAAATAAAAATACTTGGACTCACAAAAATTCTAAGCAAATATAAAGAATGGACATATTTCAGTCCGTTTCAAATAGAATATTGTTCTGGCATATTATTTTTCCCCACTATAACAGTATCATCAGGACCTAGATCTTTCTCTTATATGACACAATGTATGGTTTGGATAAAGCTAGATAAAAGTTATGGTCATTATTATTTAAGAGAAAAAACAACGACTGAAAGGCTTTTGGATTTAATAAGGGAGGACGATGAAATTAAACTTACTAACTACGAATCCTTTACAATCAATAAAACAGAAAGTTCTTCCCAACTAAATAAAATCATTGAAAAACTCGAAGGAATAGAAGGTTTAGAAATTGAATTGATAGAAAATAATCTCTTTATAAAAAACACCATGCAGATAGATATTAATGAAGTTACAAAAATTGAGAAAATAATAAAAAATGTAAGTCTATCATGCAAATGACATTGAATTAAGATTTTCAGAAAAAAACGATAAACCAATATAAAAAATTGTTATACTCAATTAGATGAATTGAAACAAGGAAAAACGTCAACACATTTTATTCAATTTTTTACTAATGAAATTTAAAAGATTATTTCTTTCAATTTTAATATTAGTGACTATTTTATGCTTTTTCCGAGGTTGGCTTTATAGAAATATTGTTACCTACAAATCAATCGGACAAAGGCAAAGTTACTTGCCAAGGGATAAAAACCTTATATCCTCTATTGAAGCAAATGTTGATGGTAAGAAAAAAATTGATATTAAGAGCATAATAGAACTTGGACTTTCTACTACAGCAAAACATTTGCATTATTCAGTTAACCCAACGACCAATGATCCCAACAAACTTATATACACTAAAGCAGCACATTGTGTAGGTTATTCCACCTTCTTTGCCGCAACCTGTAACTACCTTTTGAAAAAATATAATCTGGATAAAAATTGGAAGGCCCGACCACAAATTGCTCAACTTTATATATTTAAAACAAATATTCATCAATTTTTCAGTACCCCATTTTTTAAAGACCATGATATTGTTATAATAGAGAATCAAAAGACGGGTGAACTATTTGCCGTTGATCCAACATTAAATGATTATTTCTATATTGATTTCATTTCCTTCAAGAGCAACTGAAAGATAAATATCTTAAATTCAATTAACCTTTTAGATAACCCTTAAATCTTCATACTTTGAACTTTAAGCTTTGTGCTTTTTTAAAAGATCAACGATCTCATCAGACTCAAACACATGCTTTTCTCCGCTCATATTAGCGATATAAACCATTGCTTCTGCTACAGAATGAGCTTCTATAGCTCTGTATTTTTTCATTTTACCACGAAATAACGGACCCACCAGTTTCATTAAAAACTTTCCGGCTTGCTCTCCTGGTCGCGATTCGCTTCTATTCCCGAGAAGAAACGATGGACGTAAAAAATAAACTTTGTCTTTTAAAATTTCATTAAGTGCTTCTTCCATTTCACCTTTAGTCTTTAAATAAAAATTGGAAGTATGGGAACTAGCACCTATAGAAGAAATAACTATCATCTTTGAAATGTTCTTTGCAGAGGCCACCTCAGCTATAAGCTTTGGAAACCCTAGATCTACTTTTCTAAATGCTTCTTTTGTTCTCGCTTTTTTAATAGTAGTACCAAGACAGCAATAAATATCGTCTCCTGTCATTTCGGTTACCAACAAAGACTTATTGCTTAACTCAGTGATTATCTCCTTTACTTTTCCATCTGCAAAACCAGAAGAATGTCTTCCGAAAATTTTTATTTCATTATAGCGATCATCCTTGTTTAAAACTTTAACAAGTTCAGTCCCCACAAGTCCTGTTGCACCAAATACCAATGCTGTTTTTTGACTTTTCATTGTTGTCGATTGTTTTCCTGAAGCAATCTAGTAAATTTTGCTTGATTCACCGCGATCAACTATTCTTTAACTAAGACGGGGAAAGATAGTATAAAAATAGCCTGGCAGTTAATCTTGCCAGGCTTTGACACTCAATTATTATTGTACAGAAAGCTTAAATACTTTAATTCCATTCGGGTTGTGAATGTTCAATATATATAATCCGGTTTTCAATGAAGTTATATCTACTTGTCCATTCTTTAAAGGAAGCTCGCCTGCGAAAATCCCTGAAGATGAATAAGCCTCTACTTTATATACATCTTCCATTCCGAAAACAGAGATTACATTTCCTGATACTGGATTTGGATATACTCCTGCTGATAGATGCATTTCAGAGAAGATACTTTCCTCCTCAACACCTTCTCTAGCACCACCAATCTGATAGAAATACATAATATAAGCTTCTCCTGCTGTTCCATTATTGGTAACATCTCCCAAAATCACATTGTCACCATTGATTGCTACATCTATTGAATTATAGTTTACAACTCCTCCAACAGAAAATGCCCCTGTCTTGGTCCAATTGCTATATCTTTCATAGCGGTAAACTTTTCCCTCCAACGGAGATCCTACTAATAAACGTGTGCCATCTAAAGCAACATCATCTCCAAATGATAACCCGGCCGTACTTTCATTTAATACTTGCTCTGAAGCCCAGGTTTGGTTAGTTCTTTTGAATATGGTAACATAACTCTGATTGGTAGAGAATTTTTTATGAGAAACGGCAAGATAATCAGCACCCATAGAAACATATTGTCCAAAAATCTGATTTAGGCCAAAGCTTGCAGGAATTAGTTTTTGTGAATAATAAAATGACCCACTATTTAATTTATATATATAGACAGCCCCTGCGTCAGTTCCATTGGCATTATCGTCCCCTTGAGCTCCTATTGCCAGATAATCACCTTTAAGGCTAAGCGATGCTCCAAAGCCTTGATAAGAACTAAAAGATGCAGGAAGAATTTTCTGTATAAAGTTCCAATAACTACCATTCCAGTTAAAAATATATACAGCACCACTTTCACTTCCTTGTGAATCATCTCCTGTTGCGCTTACAGCCAAATAGTTTCCATCAGTTGCCACAACATCTCCAAAATAATTATTAGCAACTTCATCCGGAGCCGAAACAAATATATAAGGCGCATCTTCAATCTTAACTCCTGAAGAAGATAAAATTTGATAGGTATGAACAATACCTTTGTTGTTATTAATTCCTTTGGCTCCTATAGCAGCAAAGTTACTGCTTAAGGCTACACTGCTACCATAATATTCATTAACGTCAGAAATAGCACTATAGAATTTTTTCTCAAAATACCATTGACCGTTGATCTTTTTCAGCAAGGAAACAGCACCGGCATTAACATCTGCGTCATCTGATCCAGGATGACTAACCAAAGCATAATTGCCATGGATGGCAACTTTAGAACCTGTTTCATCTCCTAATTCAGGGAATACATTTGCAGATATTCTCGATCCGTTTGATCCATTCACAACAGGAGCGTTGAGATCATACACATACACCGCTCCGGATGCATTTTTTCTGTCGCATGGTGTTGTGCCTGAATCAAAATTGGTACGATCTGTAAAGTCTCCTATAAATATCTGAGAGCCAGAAAGTGCTACAGAACTTCCCCATGAAGACATTATATTATCATATTCAGAAGGGGACTCCAGTATATCTGTTTGTCTATATTGCCCATCAATATAGTTCAGCAAAACTACCCTTGTGCGCGTTGTCGCCTGGTAACCTTTAGAAACAGAAATGGCTATTGAGGAATTTTCCTTTATATATAAATCCTCAATATATGGGTTTTGGTCAATTACGGCAGAAGTATCTATTCTATAAGTTAAGCCTAATGGAAACCTGATATCGGAAACGCTTTCCACTGCATTATAACCTAGCTTTGCCACTCTTATGTATGCAGAGCTGGTGCCTGAGGAAAAATTTGTAGCTGCACTAAATACAATTGAATTGCCATTCACAAAAGCAAGTCCGGCCAACACCTGAGTTCCTGTTGGAATAAGTGAAGAACTATTTATCTCTGTAAACAAATTGCCATCAATTCTGAAAAGTCTTACAGCATTTCCATTCTGGATAACAACGATGTTATTATCTGTAATACCCTGAATTTCTCCAGCAGCATTGCCAATATTTAAAGCAGTTGCATAGGATACACTTGAACCGGAAACGTTATAAAGATTAAGCAGTGACTGTGCGCTATTATAAACCACTATTTTACTTCCGTTCGTAGCTACTCCAGCCCCGGTAAACTCTCCACTGTTTATAGGAGAAGGAGCAAAAACTTTTGCGATCCTCGTAAAATTGGAACTTTCATTTGGTCTGGAGTAAACATAAAATGCCCCTGATCTTGTAACAGTAGCCGAATAATCTTCTCTTTCAGCAGAAAGAACAAGGATATTATTTTTATAGGAAAATTTCCTTCCCAGTTTATTTTCAAAAGAAGTATTATAGTCCGGCAAAAGTGATTGACTCAATGTCCAGTTAGCTCCGTTTTGCTTGTATATGTGCATAGCTCCATAACCAATATTACACCCCCTGCTAACATTAGTGGTCTTATGTTCCGGATCAGACACAAACAGTGAATTTCCTGAATGAAGAGAATTCCATCCAAAAAAAGCAGCTTTCTGCAAGTCACCTGGATATATTTTTTGCTTGGGGACCAGAGCAAAAACATCTTGAAAGGTAAAGCTTAACCATAGCATGGTCAGCAAAGAAATAGTTGTTTTTTTCATTATGTGTTGTTTTTTTAGGTTGATTGATGTAGCCACTGAATATCTGCAGCTATCCGAGGGGCAACCTAAAGATTAATGAAAAATGAGTCAATTTCACAAGCAGTTTATAAACAGTCAATTTGAGTTAACCAAAACTACTTATTGATCCAGATATGAAGGCAAGTGGTAGCACCCAAAAAAATAAGGTGTTAAAATAAAAGATTTACATTCATTTATTTTAACACCAATTAAACGCACTTAAAAAAGGTCTACTCGAGTATCTCTTCAATAGATTCCATCTTCTCGTCAGTATATTTACCGCTTAAAGACAGAACAATATTACCTTCCGGATCAAGGACAAAAAAATAAGGAACGTCTTTATCCTTCAATTGCAGAGGATCTTTATAATTATCCATATCACCTTTGTAAAAAACTACGTGCTGATGAAGTCTCTTATCCAATGATTCTTTTGCCTTTTTCATGGCTGTTGCTGCAGCAGCTTTATTTAATCCGGTAAACATCGGCACAAAATACATATTCACATCATATTCAGGAATCAGAACATTCGTCTTCTTGGTTCCAGGACGAAAAGTATTCATCATAGGATCCATCCAGCTTGTAAGATCCTCTTCTGCCTTTTTGGAAAAAGCAATACCTACTAATGTATACTTACCTTTGCTGGTTGCTGGTAAGGTTACAGCTTTACCCTCTACAGTTATACCGGATAATTCAGGAAAAGCTTTATTTTTCTGAGCGAAAGAACAAAGAGCGAAACATATCGCCAATATTGTCAACAAAGGCCTATTCATATATTTATTATTTTGTATCAAATTTAGAATTTTTTGGACAAGAATAACAAGAGAACGATCATATGTTCACAGATGTTGAATTTTAAAGGTGGTATTTATTAAAAGTTGTAAGATTATGATTCGAGGAGGAGAAGGTTCAAGATTAGTTCCCGCCGGGGATTTGATAGGAACCAAAGTAAAAAATTTTGAAAATGAGGACCTGGGCCGCATTAAAGATGTTATTATTGATATGGAATATGGAGCGGCCTCTTATGCGATACTAACACACGGAGGCTTCCTCGGTATGGGCGAAAAGTTGTATGCAGTCCCTTTTCAGGCCCTTGAACTGAATTCTGAGAGAGATTCTTTAATGCTTGATGTATCGATGCAAAGATTGCATGATGCCCCAGGATTCGTGACAGAAAATTGGCCTGAAACGCCTAGTTATGAATACCTTACCGATGTCTATAACTATTTTGGTTATGAACTTTACTGGCTGGAACCCAGAGAAAAATAAAAATTTGTGAATAACCGGAGAACCAAGTTTTCCGGTTTTTTCCATTATTAATGTATCTTTGGCAAAATTTTAATTATGGCGTTAGAATTAACAGGAAAAGTTGTTAAAATCCTTCCGGAACAAACCGGTTCTGGGAAAAACGGAAATTGGGTAAAACAAGAATTTGTAATTGAGACTACCAACGAGCAATATCCTAAGAAGGTTTGCTGCTCGGCCTGGGGTGACAAAGCAGGGATTGTAAAAAATCTTAAATCCGGAGATGAAGTGAAAGTTGGCATCAACATTGAGTCCAGGGAATATAATGAGCGTTGGTATACAGATGTAAGGGCCTGGAAAATAGACACTGTAGGTGGTGGTGGTCAATCTTCAGATGAGCCATCAGGAGGTTATGCATTTGGTGCAGATTCTGGGGAATCCGCAGATGACCTACCTTTTTAAAACGATAAAATGATTACGGAAAAAATCAGTAATCTGCTTCGTGAAGTTACCTTTCATGCTAGCAGAAGCAGCGGCCCAGGAGGACAAAATGTCAATAAAGTCAACTCCAAAATCGAATTGATTTTTTCCGTAACCCATTCATCTCATTTTACAGAGGAAGAAAAACAGTTACTTTTTAAAAAACTTGGCCACAAAATTAATTCCGAAGGAGAGCTAAGAGTGGTTGCACAAGCGGAAAGAACTCAGACAGGTAACAAAAGACTGGCTGAAGTAAAATTTATTCAACTTATTGAAAATGCTTTAAAAAAGCCCAAGAAGCGAATAAACACCAAGCCTACACTCTCCTCTGTTGCTGACCGAAAGAATCTGAAGAAAAAACTTTCCGAAAAGAAATCACTCCGGAGAACAAAATTCTTTGATTAAGCTTAAATATTAACTTTTTAAACCATTAAAAATGAAACTAGTCAATGTATTTGCTGCGGCAGGATTGGGAATATTAGCCTTGTCTACTCCCTCTTTGGCGCAGAAAAAATCTAAAAAAGGAATGGAACAACAAACTTTTACATTAAAAACCAAAATCGACACTGTTAGCTATGCTCTTGGTGCCAATATCGCAGAAAATCTTAAACAACAAGGTTTTGAAAATTTAAACGTTGATGCGTTTGCTCAGGCATTCAAAGACTTAGCTGCTAAAAAACAGCCTCTTGTGACTTCAGAGCAGGCAAGAACTATTTTGAATGAATATTTTGCTCAGCTTCAGCAAGAAAAAGCAAATAAAAACTTGGTTGAAGGACAAAAATTCCTTGAAGAAAACAAGAAGAAGCCAGGTGTAGTAACATTGCCAAGCGGATTACAATATCAGGTAATCAAAGAAGGTGATGGACCAACCCCTAAAGCTACAGATAAAGTGACTACACACTATCATGGCACTTTAATAGATGGAACTGTATTTGACAGCTCTGTAGAAAGAGGTCAACCTGCAACTTTCCCTGTAAATGGCGTTATTCAAGGTTGGGTAGAAGCTCTTCAACTTATGAAAGTAGGTTCAAAATGGAGACTGTTTGTACCTTCTAACCTGGCTTACGGAGAAAGAGGTGCCGGCGAATCTATCGGACCAAACACTGCACTGATTTTTGAAGTAGAATTAATTTCTATTAGTCAATAAAAAAATTAAATCCCTGCATCCCGCAGGGATTTTTATTTTAAACTTAACTCATCATTATCTTGACATTTGAAGAACTTAACCTGGATGACGCAGTTCAACAGGCTCTAAAAGACATTGGATTTAAAACCCCCTCTCCTGTTCAGGAACTAGCCATCCCTGCCATCCTGGACAATAAAGATGTTATAGCCTGTGCTCAGACAGGTACAGGGAAAACAGCAGCTTATCTGCTTCCTATTATCCATAGAAACCATCTGAATCCACACCCCGGTATAGATACATTGATACTTGCTCCTACAAGGGAACTTGCAGTACAAATAGACCAGCAGGTAGACGGATTCAGCTTTTACACATCCGTTAGTAGCATTGCCGTCTATGGAGGTAATGACGGAAGTGTCTGGGAACAGCAAAAAAATGCACTGAAACAAGGCTCTCCTATAGTCATTGCTACACCCGGGAGACTTATAGCCCATCTTACATCTGCTCAGATCTCCTTTGCTGATCTGAAACATCTGATTCTCGATGAAGCAGATCGTATGCTTGAAATGGGTTTTTATGATGATATTGTTAAGATCATCAATTATCTTCCAAGACAAAGACAGAACATACTTTTTTCAGCCACAATGCCTTCTAAAATCAGGCAGTTGGCAGATAAAATATTATTCAGACCTGTACAGATCAATATAGCAATATCAAAACCGGCTGAAGGGATTGATCAGAGAGCATACATGACTTACGATGGTCAAAAGCTTCCATTAATCAAAGAACTACTACAAGGAAAGGAGGTTGAGCTTCCATCTATTGTAATTTTCTGCTCTACCAAGCAAAATGTAAAAATACTTGAGAAAGAACTTAAGAAACTAAACTTCTCTGTTAAAGGATTTCACTCCGACCTTGAGCAATCTGAACGCGAGCAGATCATGAACCTTTTCAGAAACAGAGAGGTGCAGATTCTGGTAGCTACAGATATTCTTTCAAGAGGTATAGATATTGAAAATATTAACCTTGTTGTGAACTACGACGTGCCTCATGATGCAGAAGATTATGTACACCGGATAGGCAGAACAGCAAGAGCTTCCAGCACAGGTATTGCAATGACCTTTATCAATGAAAAAGAGGTGAGAAAATTCAACAGAATAGAACAACTCATTGAGAAAGAAATACCCAAATTAGCGCTTCCTGATTTTTTGGGCGAAGGTCCAGCGTATGATGTAAAAGCTAAGCCCAAGTCATCTTCACCAGGCCAAAAGAAAAAGTTCTTTAAAAAGAAAAAAACAAATAATACCAACAACAAATCATGAGACAACTCTTTGTAGTTACTTTCGCAATCCTCTTAACAATTACATTTAGAGGCTATAGTCAGCAACAGATTCAGGTTGTAAACTATGATCAATTGGATAAGATAGTAAAAAGTACAAAGGACTCCGTTGTAGTGGTAAACTTTTGGGCTACATACTGCAAACCTTGCCTTGAAGAACTTCCATATTTTAGCGAAGCCGGAAAGTTGAATAAAAACGAACCTGTTAAGTTTATTTTTGTGTCGATGGATTTTACCTCCAAAAAAGATAAAGCTGCAGAAGTATTTAACAAATATAACCTGCCAGGAAAATGTGTATTGCTAAACGAGGATCCAAATATCTGGATCAATAAGTTAAATCCTCAGTGGGGAGGTGATATCCCTTACACTTTTCTGCAGGATAAAAAAGGAAATCGTACCCATTACCCAAAAACCTTTGCAACTTCTGAAGAACTTATTAATTTGATCAAAAAAGAATTAATCAAACAATAAACTTATTAGTTATGAAACACATTTTAGCGATCCTGTTTTTATTCACAGTTTCAATATCCATAGCTCAGACCTCTGGATATAAACCTGGTGATAAGGCAATCGATTTTTCATTAAAAAATATTGACGGTAAAAACGTTGCTTTAAAAAATTATACTGATGCAAAAGGCTATATAGTGGTTTTCACATGCAACCACTGTCCTTATGCAAAAGCATATGAAAGCAGAATAGAAGAATTAAATAAGAAATATGCTTCAAAAGGATATCCTGTGATAGCTATAAATCCTAACGATCCTGTTGCTTACCCTGAAGACTCTTATGAAAACATGCAAAAGAATGCTGCGGAAAAACATTTTACTTTTCCATACCTTTTTGATGAAACACAAAATATAGCAAAAACATATGGTGCTCTTAAAACTCCACATGTTTATATTCTTAAAAAGGTAAACAATGAACTTATAGTTAAGTATGTTGGTGCTATTGATGACAATTCGGAAAGTGCAAAAGACGTGAAGAAGAAATATGCTGAGAATGCCCTTAACGAATTGCTTCAGGACAAAACAGTTAAAGAGCCTGAAACAAAAGCCATAGGATGTGGCATTAAATGGAAAAAATAACTTTAATAATAAAGAGCCCCGCATTATATGCGGGGTTCTTTATTATAGGCTGACCTATACCTTTTTTTGTTTCTTTCCGGAAGCCTGATTATCTGACCAGTCTCAGTAACTGCATACTTGTTAGGAGGTGTAAGTATAAAATCGTCCTGAATTTCTTCCTCCCTTATTTTTTCCAGCCTCTTTTCAGGTTGTTCTTCGTAGTCTTTCCTCCGTTTATTATGACCATTACCAGAGTTAAAAATTCCAGATAGTCTTTCAGACAAATCATGTATTATTTGCTTCCACCCTTTCATCACAATGCTCTTTAAAAAAGAACAACGATTATTCTTGCCTGGTTTCACTTAAACTTTTTGATAAAAGTATTTTTTGTCATAGTTTTTATTCAATTAATCATAGTATCCTTTCTTATATTAGCGATATACTATATTAACCTTTACTAAATATCATTGTGGCAGATTACTTACTGGATGACTTCTTTTACCTTTCGGAAGAATGTATGTGCATTACAAGTGGCGACGGATACTTCCAAAAAGTAAATCCCGCTTTTGCAAAAACACTGGGTTATAATGAAGAAGAAATTTGTACGATGCATTTTTCCTGCTTCATATATCCTGAAGATTTAAAAATCACTTCTAAAATCTATAAAAGCTTCGGACAAGAAGTTTTCCCTAAAGACCCGCTTGAAATCAGATACCTTGCTAAAAACGGAAGTGTCAAATGGATAAAGTGGAACAAAGTAATAAAGGTCAATGATAATACAGTTTATGGTATAGGCAGGGATATCACTGAAACTAAAAAGTTTGAATCTGAAATTGAAGACAACAGAAACAAACTATATGAGATCATTGAGTTAGTTCCTCATCCCATTTTCCTCAAAGACAATCAAGGCAGGTATATTCTGGTAAACAAGGCCCAGGCTGAACTCTTCTGCACCACCATCCATAACTTACTTGGGAAAGACGACAGCCATTTCATCAAGGATGATAACGAGCTGAGAGGCATTCAGGAAAGTGATATTAAAGTAACCCTGCTTAAAGAAATAGTAACACTCCCCGAACAAAATATCACCCACCTTGATGGTACTAACAGAATTCTTCATACTACCAAAGTTCCCTTTATCAGTAATTTTGATAAGGAAGTCAATATACTTGGTGTTTCCATTGATTTAACAGAAGTAAAAAATGCAGAACAAGAGCTTAGAAAAATCAATTTTGAACTGGACAGTTTCGTTTACAGAGCATCTCATGATTTAAGAGCTCCACTATGCAGTATTACAGGATTATTAAATCTTATCAAAAGAGAAAAAGATCCTATGATCATCAATGAATGCATCGAACAAGCTAAAAGCAGCGTTAAAAGACTAGACTCTTTCATTGCAGACCTAACAAATTTCTCTAGGAACAATCGTCTCAGAATCATTTCCTCTCAAATCAACTTTACAGATATTGTTAACGAATGTCTGGAAAGTCTGAAATTTATGGACAACGCAGACAGGATTAAAATTGAGCTGAGCACTGAAGAATACTACGAATTCTATAATGACGAAAACAGATTGAAAATCATTTTTATGAACCTGATATCCAATGCTATCAAATACCATACACTGGAGCAACATAATCCCTTTCTAAAAATTCGGATATCAACTTCTAAAACTGGCGCATCGATTGAGATAGAAGATAACGGATCAGGAATAGAGCCTTCCTATCATCAGAAAATATTCGAAATGTTTTTCAGAGCTTCAGAAAAATCCTTTGGCAGTGGCCTTGGTTTATATATAGTAAAGCAAGTTGTAGATAGGCTTAATGGCAAGATATCATTAAAGTCAGAAGTAAACTCCGGAACGACATTCAGCATTATCTTACCTAATCAGGATTAAAATTTTAATCGATTATTCTTAATAGTCTTTTTAAGAGTTGAATTAAAACTACGGGCACCAGGCTTATCAGAATTATCCCTCCCCATATCTCAATTGAGAGCGGCTTCACTTGTAATATCCTTTGAGCTGCAGGAAGTATTCCAGTAATTGCCAGCATTGAAATACAAAAAAAAAGCGCCATCCATACAAATTTATTTCTTGTTATTTCATTCATAAAGAATGAACTCATAGCTGGTGATAAATTAAAGACATGCCAGAGTTGAGACAGGGCCAGTGAATAAAATACCATATCCTGTATTATTGCAGGTTCATTTGCATAGTGTTTTTCAAAAAACAATACTCCACAGAGAATAGAACCTGAAATGCATATGCAATAAGCAATAAGAGATTTCCAGTCCTTACCATCGAGCATTGGAGCTTCAGGATTTCTTGGGGGAAGTTTCATCACATTTCTGTCCCCCTTACCCAGGCCCAGAGCTAATGCGGGAAATACATCGGTAATTATATTAAGGAACAAAATCTGAAGGGGTAACAATACAATCCTTGGATCTATAAATCCTGAAGCTACCACCAGAACTATTTCACTGAGATTACATGATAAAAGGAAAATTATAAACTCCCTTATATTCTGAAAAATAACTCTTCCCTGAAAAATAGCTTCAACAATAGAAACAAATGAATCGTCTTTTAAAACCACATCAGCCGTATCTTTGGCTACCTGAGTACCTCTTGTTCCCATCGCAATTCCAATATCAGCTTTTTTTAATGCAGGAGTATCATTGATGCCATCTCCAGTCATGGCTACAATATTACCCTCATCCTGATAAAGGCTTACCAGATCAAATTTCTGGGCAGGAGTCACTCTGGCAAATACACGAGTATTCATTACACGTTCTTTGTCACGGCCATATATATCAAGTTCATGAAGTTGAGCACCTGTCATAAGTGAATTTGCTTCTTCCTCATCCTCTACGATGCCAATTTTTCGGGCTATGGTAAAACCTGTTTTAGGATGGTCACCGGTAACCATAATGACTTTTACTCCTGCAGTCTTACAACTCTCCATTGCAAAACCTATATCATGCCTGGGTGGATCCAGAAAACCAACCAAGCCGATAAAAGTAAGATCCTTAAGATACTCTTGCTCCTCCTCCGTCTGATGTTTTATTGCAAAAGCAAGTACCCTCAACCCCATCGATGAGATCCTTTCAGCCTCCTTATGCACGAGCTTGACAAAAGAACCATCCAAAGGCAACACTTCGGACTCTTTACGATATCTGCTGCATTTGGAAAGGATTGCTTCAACAGAGCCTTTTGAAGCTACGATAAACTCATCCCTGAATCTGACCATTACAGCCATCATCTTTGTATCTGAGCTAAAAGGTTTTTCATCAACTCTTATATATTCATCTTTCAGATTATGAGTATCAATTCCGCCGGAATATGCCAATTTCAGCAAAGCTATTTCTATAGGGTCACCAATAGCTTTTCCGGTAGACAAGCCAAGCGTAGCATTATTACACAGTGCTGAGATTAAATACAACTCATGCAAAGCATTTTCAACATCTGTTACATCATTATTAAGAAAAATATTTTTACGTTTATCAAAATCACTTTTCAATTCAAAAGTCTTGTGGGGAAAAGCTATTAAATTTACCTCCATCACATTCTCAGTAAGCGTACCTGTCTTGTCGGTGAATATGATATTTGTTCCACCTAACGTTTCAACTGAATAAAGTTTTTTTATTATAGCATTTCTTTTTGCCAGTCTAAGCATTCCATAGGCAAGAGCGATTGTAGAAACAATTGGAAGCCCTTCAGGAATAGCAGCAACTGCAAGAGCAATAGCAGTTTCCACAATTGTATAAATTTCCTGCTTTCTTAAAAGGCCAGCTATGATAAAGATACAAGCCATAGCTGCTGTAATCCAGATAAGAGTTTTAGTAAGTTTTCCCAGCTTCTCATCAAGTGGAGTTGATACATTTTCTGCACTCTGAGTCATCGTTGAAATTTTACCAAGCTCGGTATGCAAACCAGTAGCAGTCACTAAAAAATAACCGTTTCCTTTTATAACAGAAGTGCCTTTATAGACCATGTTAGTTCTGTCAGCCAGAGTAGTTGATTCGGGAAGAGATTCACATATCTTATCCACCGGAAGAGATTCACCGGTAAGCGGAGATTCGTTAATTTCTAAATTGTTAAGATTTACGAGTCTTCCATCGGCAGGGACCATATCCCCTGCTTTAATATAAACAAGATCACCAATCGCGAGTAAAGCTGAATCAATTTCGGTTAATTCAGCTCCCCTGATAACCTTAGCAAGAGAGATTTCAAGACTCCTCAACCCTTCCATTGATTTCCGTGCCTGCAATTCAATAAAAAAACCAATAAGAGCATTAATAAGGATCACACCACCAATGGCGATAGAGTTGGTGACATCGTGAAAAAAAAGAGAAATGATTGCAGCTCCGGCCAGAAGGTAAGTAATTGCATTCTGAAACTGTTCCAGTAAAATTTTTACGGCCGACTTTTCTTTTACATCTGCTAGCTTGTTAGGACCATATTGAACAATTCTGCTATTAGCTTCATCAGCAGTTAATCCATTCTTAGGATCAGATAATAAAAAATCCATAACCTTTTCTTCAGAAAGGGCATGGAATAAAAGTTCGAATGAAAATCCTGATTTATCAAGCACAAGAAAATATATACAAACTTAAGTTAAAATCAAAAACCTAAGTTTTGTAAACCTTAAAAAGGCATAATATGTTTTTACATGTATTTTTCAAGGAAAGCTCTGAAATCTGCTTTAAGATCATCAAATATTTCATTAAAGCTATCCATTCTCTCTTCCAGATTATAATGTTCATTTGCTGTTCTTTCATCAACTGCATTGCTGAAGTCCTTTTCAAATTCAGCCATAACTCTTCCCATGCGATTGATATCATGTTTTAATTTTATAATTTCATCATGTTGTATAAAAAACTTATTTTGAAATTGTTCTATCTGAATTTTAACATCAATATCACTATAGTCTGAGGCAATCTCTTCAAGATGTTCCTGAAAAATTTTCAGTTCATCATTGCAAAACTCCAGCTTATTCAACCATAACTTTTCGTCAAAATGAAGCCAGGAAACCAATCTTCTTTTTTCGTCCGCTATCATATTATTTAACCTTTATAATTTTTTTCATTCAATAAAAACATAGGAACCTCTACTCTATATAAGCTTTTATCAATCATACTTTTGTAAAAAAGCCTTCTAAAGAAAGAAGTGCTGTGTTTCATTAATGCAATCATATCCACATCTTCATCCGAAAGAAAGTTTTCAATTGCATCATATCGTTGCTCCGATACAAGCATTTCAAACTTTACCTTTCCGAATTCGTCAGTTGCTTTTATTTTTTTTCTTAACCTGTCAAAAAGGACAACATCAAGTCTTAAGCTAATGGGATCAGCAACATGAAGCACTGTTACTTTAGCATTAAAGATCTTTGCAAAATTCACGACCTCATCAATTGCCAGATGGTCAAAATCACGCAGACCACATGCATATACAATATGGCTGAATCCCTGGAAGGACGCATCTGCAGGTACAGCAAGTACCGGGCATCTCACATGATCGAGTGTTGAAATTGTAGTACTTCCAATCCATTTTGAAGTAATAGAATTGTCATAAGCTCCCATTACTACCAATTCAACATTTTCTCTATGAGCAACTTCTGCTATTTCATTCACAGCTATTCCTGATGAAAACTTATAATCGCATCCTACTCTGCTTCCGTCAAGATATTTTTCTGAACTCACGATGTCACATGCTTGACGTAATTTTCCCTTTGCAGAATCCTCCTGATCTTCCAGTATTTCCTCCACCATAAATGTAGGAATAGTAGGCTCCATAACTGGCAAGGGCGCTGAATTGAATATAATAACCTCTGATACTGCTTTCCTAGCTATACCTTTGGCAAAATATAATGCATTATTTGAACTGTCTGAAAAGTCCGAAGCTAGTAGCAACTTATCCATATCTTCTACCTTTATTTGATAACATTAAAAGACAGAAGATTAATTCGAATGATTGTAAATGAGAATTTGACTTCAGTTTTTCAACTCGATGTTCTGAAAATATTCCGCAATTAAGTCGCAGACGATTTTGAAATTCATTGGCAGTAGTTTCTCAATATATGGATGCTTACCTCCAAAAGTATGATCCGCATTTTCAATAACTTTTAATTCAGCAATGGGATTGCTATTTTTTAAAGCAAAAGCATGATCGATAGGCACAGTTAAATCAGATGTTCCGTGAATAATTAGGAGATGTTTTAATTTTGAAGCAGCAGATATAACATCAAGTCTTGATTTATTTGCAAGATAAGATTCCAGAAACTGAGGGTAAAGAGGCATTTTTTGACCCGTTCTTGCATTGTCTACAAATACCGTTTCTCCTTTTTTCCATACATCAATATCCCTATCATGGAGAAATTTCTTTAGATCAGCAACTCCTGCCAGTGATATCACAGCCTGTACTCTCTTATCTTCTGATCCTTTCAAAATTGCTATTGACCCACCTCTGCTATGCCCTATCAGTATCAGTTTCCGCTTATCCCACTCTCTTGAAGGAATAATTTCATCTTCAAAGATCTGATCTATCATAGCCTGAACATCTTCAAGTTCAATGATAAAATTATTCCTTCCAAACCTATCAAGGTCATTAAATTCCAATGGACTATCAAGGGTTGTTCCATTATGTGAAAAATTCATTTTGATAAATACATAATTCAATTGAGTAAAATACTCCATCATCAGATCAAAATTTCCCCAATCCTTAAACCCTTTAAACCCATGTAAAAATATAATCAGAGGTTTTTCAATTCCATCTGCAGTATAGGATAGATCATATAATAGCTTTCTGTTATGACTTTCCAAAGCCAATTGTCTGTTTTTAAGTAAAATATGTTTTGCCATAATTGCTTCGTCTAAACCTCGTGATAAACTACTGAAAACCAATACCGATAAAATCAATAAAAACCTCTGTATTATAAACATATTTTTAAATGAATAAAATAAGATTTTTAAAGGTCAGCCCTTTGGAAACAGTATAAATAGATTGTAATATTGTACCATGGCTGTCAGTATTAAAGAAATACAAGCTCCGATTGAAGACGAAATAAAGGATTTTGAAAAGAAATTCAGAGATTCTATGAAAAGCAATGTAGTGTTGCTCGACAGAATCATGACTTATATCGTTAAAAGAAAGGGGAAACAACTTAGGCCGATGTTTGTATTTCTAATGGCCAAAACATGTGGAGGAATAAGTGAATCTACCTATAGGGGTGCAGCACTAATTGAACTGCTCCATACTGCCACACTTGTTCATGACGACGTGGTGGACGATGCTAACTATAGACGCGGATTCTTTTCCATAAATGCCCTTTGGAAAAACAAAATAGCAGTTCTCGTCGGTGACTACCTGCTTTCCAAAGGACTGCTCCTCTCTCTTCAGAATGATGATTTCAGCATACTTAAAATAGTTTCCAATGCAGTAAAGGAAATGAGTGAAGGTGAGTTGCTTCAAATAGAAAAAGCAAGAAATCTTGACATTACAGAAGAAGTATACTTTGAAATTATCCGTCAGAAAACTGCATCTCTTATAGCTTCCTGTTGTGCTGTTGGCGCCGCCTCTTCTGGTATAGATACAGGTGCTATAGAAAATGCCAGACTTTTTGGAGAAAAAGTTGGAATGGCATTTCAGATAAAAGACGATCTCTTTGACTATAATACCGAAGCTGTTATAGGTAAACCTATAGGCATTGATATAAAAGAAAGAAAAATGACCCTTCCTCTCATCTTTGCTCTCAACAAAGCCAGCTGGTGGGAAAAAAGGAAAATCATTAACATCGTTAAAAATCAAAACGATAATCCTAAAAAAGTTGCTGAAGTAATTCAATTTGTGAAAAATTCCGGAGGTATTGCCTATGCCACGGAAATTATGAATTCTTATATGAATCAGGCAAACTCCATCCTAGAGACATTTCCTTCCTCTCCTTACAAACAATCCCTTCTACAGTTGGTTAAATATACAATAGAGAGAGACAAATAATTTCTCTTATTGAATTTAAACTAATTGGGAAGAAATCATGAGAAGTAGTGCATTAACTTTAAAATCTGTCAGAAAGAATGCTTACAGGTATACAGAAAGCATAGGAGATTCAGCAAAAAAATTTGCTAAATCAGTGAAAAAATCTTTCGCCAAAATTGATTGGGAAGGAATGGGGAAGGAAACCAAAAAGCAAGTAAATTTCCTTTCTAAAAGAGGGCAAAGATTAATACTTCAGGCTAAAAAGTCAGTGAGATTAACCGCCAGAAAATTAAGAAGAAAAGCGTGGTATAGAGAATTTAAGAGAGGAGTATTCTTTCCTAAAAGAGCCAGAATCCTAAGAAACCTGGCAATTTTAAACGGAAGATATCTTCAACTTTTAATAAATCAAAAAATCAGAAGAGTAAATAATTCGTTTACTTCTGACTATCCTGCTTTAAGAAACTTTGCGGATGACACTTTAGCCATCACAAAGTTTTTCTTTGGAACACAAATTCCAAGATATACAGGACTAGCCCTGGAGAGAGTGAGATAAAACCTAAGCAGCATTTGTGTCTGAAAGAGGCTATTAAATATAGCCTCTTTTTTATTTTCTTTTTTATTTTCTTTTTTATTTTCTTTTTTATTTACTGTAATTATTCAGTTACCGACGCTAATTTCCTTACAGACTTTTTTATATATTTAAAATCCTACAAATCAACCAGTTTTTTATCAATGCGAAACACCTTACTAGTCTTATTCTTATTGACCATTGCTCCTTTAGCAATAGCTCAGATTCGTCTTCCGGCTGTATTCACTTCAAACATGGTAATTCAGCGAAACAACGAGATACCTTTCTGGGGATGGGCAGGACCAACACAGGATATCCAAATTCAGTTAAGTTGGGATACAACAATAGTTCAAACCAAAGTTTCCAATACATCTTTGTGGAAAGCGACAATAAAAACTCCTTCAGCTGGCGGACCTCATACAATTACGATCAAGGCTGGCAGTGAGAAGAAGATAATTGAGAATGTAATGTCAGGAGATGTATGGTTATGCTCCGGTCAATCCAATATGGAATGGAACATGAATCTTTCTGCCGATGGAAAGCCATATTTAGATAAGCAAAATGATCCTCAGATAAGATTATTCCAGGTACCAAGATCAGCTGCTTCTACGCCTCAGATTAAAGGCGAAGGCAATTGGAATCTTTGTAATGGAGAACCACTGAGATGGTTTAGTGCAGTTGCATACTATTTTGGAAAGACTCTTAATACTGAACTAAAAGTACCCATAGGCCTTATTCATTCAAGTTGGGGAGGAACACCAGCTGAAGTATGGGTTCCCAATGGCATTATAGAAGCAGATTCCCTTCTTAAAGCGGCGGCAGACAAACAATGTGAAATCGACCGACCATGGTGCCCTTCCGCTTCGGGAATGGCTTATAACTCAATGATAGCTCCACTAATTCCATTTAAGCTATCAGGTATTATTTGGTATCAGGGTGAATCAAATGTAGAACACCCATACTCATACAAACTACTGATGGAAAAATTAATATTAAACTGGAGAAAAAATTTTCAATCAGAGCTGCCCTTTTACTATGTCCAGATAGCTCCTTACAATGGATATGGTGATAATCTGAATGGTGTATTGCTTCGAGAACAACAATCTAAGCTCTTGGAGGTGCCTAAAACTGGTATGGTCATAATTTCGGACGTAGTTGAAAATGTCAACGATATTCACCCGCCATACAAAAAACCTGTAGGTGAAAGATTAGCTTACCTGGCACTTGAAGATACATATCATATCAAGACAAAATCAGCAAAAAGTCCCTCTTACAAAAGCATGAAAATTGCAAATGGGAAAATACAACTTACATTTGATAATGCATCTAAAGGGCTTACAACCAAAGCAGGCAAAGAACTCAATGGTTTTATTATTGCAGGCAGTGACAAACAATTTTATCCTGCAAAAGCTGTAATTAAAGATAATACAGTCACCATATATTCTCCCAAAGTACCGAAACCAGTAGCTGCGAGATTTGAGTGGACAAATGATGCACTACCAAACCTTTTTAACAAAGATGGATTACCTGTTTCTTCCTTCAGAACAGATGAATGGGGAATTGAAACAAATCAATAAACCAATACTGAGTCACTCCTCAGTTTAAAAATATTGATAAGATGGCTGCCTGTTTTATCAGGCAGCCATCTTATTGAATAAACATTTAGTACCCGGCACCAATATTACTTCCGGCTCCCATAGAACCAGGGCTTGCTCCTGGCGCACTGGAAGGTTGTGGAGTTGATGTACTAGGCAACATACCATTATTTGGAAGTCCTCCGTTATTGGGCAAACCTCCGTTGTTAGGCAACATTCCACCATTAGGCAATTGACCGTTACTTGGAAGTCCACCATTATATTCAATACCAGGATTTACCTGAGTATTTGGATTAATATTAGGATTTGTAGCTGGGTTATTATTATATATACTTGTTTCATTCCTCAACTGAGTTCCATCCATTGAACCTGGAACTGTCGGGTTAATGGAATAGTATGATTCATCGGGAGAACTTTTTACTCCGGGATAAAGGTCTGTATTCCTCCCTATGATAGTCGTATTTGTATCAATTTGCGCAAAGGAACCGAAACTCAATCCCATTGCAAACATTATCATCAGCACTATTTTCATATTCCTGTTTTTCATCAAAACAATTCAGGTCCGGGCATAGTGCCAAATATCCCTAAGATCCCTTACCTCTTACCACTTCGACAAATTTGTATATGTTTATGCCAAACATTTTTTTATGGTCACATATTATTTAAATAAGGAGGAAAGTAGTGATGAAAAGATTAGTGTGGTTAGTTATCGGTGTGGTACTTACTCTGTTTTACGGATGTCAGCCAGGAAGTAATGCACATACAAGTTATAATCCAGACACGGATTTTTCCAAGTTTAGGACATTTGCTTGGTTGCCTAAACAACTCCCTGAACAGCAAGGAGAACAGTTGAATGACGTAATGAGCTTATATAATAACGAGCTAATTGAATTGAAGATAAAAAGGATGGTAAACAGTGATTTGCTAGATAAAGGTTTATATCTAGACTCTCTGAATCCAGACCTGTTATTTACATATTCTATAGTAATGGAAAACAGGGAAAGGTACACCAATACACCATTGGTGGTAAATCAGCCTAACCTTGCAGTTCCTAGGTTTTACAATTATTTCGAACAACCTTATACAATGTATAATTATCTGACGAATGATTATAACATATACCCATATACAACCTATTTTGGGGGAATAAACATGTACAATACAACACCAGATGGTATTTACTATGGTGCAGGCATATACAGGCCTCAGATACTGGGAAATATAAGTGAAAAAGTTCAATATAAGGAAGGAACTTTGGTTATCGATGTAATAGATAGGAAAACAAACCAGTTAGTCTGGAGAGGTTACAGTAGTGAATCATTAAATAGTCCAACTATGTTTGAAAACCTGTTACCAAGCCAGATAAATGGCATTATGGAGCAATTTCCGTCTCCTTACCTTTCTAATGGTTTGTATTAAATACATAGTTTGCATAATTTAAAAACCTGATGTTTAATATAGTTAGATATCAGGTTTTAACTTTTCACTAAATAACATTGTGAACAAAACAATATATGTTAATAACCCCTCTTTGCATACAGTCAAAGTTGGTTATCCTGGAAATCTTTTAATTGATGGAGAATTCACAAATTCCGACACCAAAGATGAAAACTCATTTTTTAAAGTGCTTAAGTGGAAGTTAACCAGCAATCCTCAAAGAGAAGAAAAGAAAAATGAAAACTATAAAGTCGACGTTGTCAAAAATAATAACTTTATAAATAGTGATCAGGATATGATTGTCTGGTTGGGACATTCAACTTTTTATATTCAGATTGACAAGGTAAAAATCATTACAGATCCAGTATTCTTTAATTTGCCATTCATTAAAAGAAAAGCTGAATTTCCATTGGCACCGGAAGATTTAATCGATATTGATTACTTGCTGCTTTCTCATGGACATAGAGATCATTTTGATGAACCATCATTAAAAATTTTATTAACTAATAATCCATCTATACAAATCTTAGGGCCTCTAAACATTTCAACTCTTTTCAAAAGACTTGATTTTAAAGGAGAGATACAGGAAGCTGGGTGGTACCAGCAATTTAAATCAGAGAGTATAGACTTTGTCTTCCTTCCTGCCAAACACTGGCATCGCAGAGGATTTAGTGATTTTAACAAAGTTTTATGGGGAAGTTTTTACGTCAAAGGGAAAAACAAATCAATATATTTTGCAGGAGATACTGCTTATGGATCTCATTTTAACGAAATCCGGAAAGCTGTGCCTCCCATAGATTATTGTCTTATGCCTATAGGTGCTTATAAACCACCCTTCCTTATGAACCTCTTTCACGTAAATCCTGAAGAAGCTTTTAATGCTTATCAGGAGCTTCACGCCAAATATTTCATTCCCATGCATTATGGAACTTTTGATTTATCTGATGAACCAATGGGAGAACCAGAAAGAGAAATTAAAAGATTGTTCAGGGAGCAAGAGGGCTTAGAAAATTTATTAATAGAGCCAATTGGCAAACCAATTTTTATATCATAAAACACAAAGCCCCTGGCTGCTTTACTTCCAGAGGCTTTAGTTAAAACTTATTACTTATTACTTCTAAAAATTCCAGTCAAACTTATCAATCCCTTCAATTGCTCTTGACAATAAGTTGATAGAATGTTTCACATCGTCCTTATTCACCATTTCAATCACCTGATGTATATGTCTGGTAGGAATTGAAATAGCCCCGGCAATAGCACCCATTTTTCCGCCTTTTTGAAGTGGTGCTGTATCAGTGCCACCAGCAGTAAGAATTTCAGGTTGCCATTGTATAGAATGATTTGAGGCTATCTGTTTTAAGTAGTTTACCATCCTGTAATCAGCAATGGCAGAAGAATCCATTATCTTTATTGCTGTCCCTTTTCCAAGCTCTGTAATTTTCTCCTGAGGTCTTGCTCCCGGAACATCATAAGCGATAGTAGTATCAATGGCAATTCCAAAATCAGGATCTATCTGATGAGCAGCAGTAGTAGCACCTCTTAAACCCACTTCTTCTTGCACCGTAAATACTGCATAAAAATCATATGGAGGACTTTGAATCTGCTTCAATGCTTCAATAAGTATAAATACACTTATCCTGTTATCAAGAGATTTACAGTTGATGTTATTCCCCATCTCGATGAGACTTCTTTCTCTTGTAATCGGATTTCCAATTGAAACAAATTTTTCAACCTCCTCTTTGGTCATGCCTGTATCGATGAAAAAATCTTCTATTTTGGCGGGTTTTACTTTTTCCTCCGGAGACATTACATGCACAGGTTTACTCCCCATCACACCAATAACATCTTTACTCCCATGGACTATTACTCTTTGCGCAGTAAGCGTTTTCGGATCAAATCCACCGAGAGGGTGGAAAAAGATAAATCCTTGCTCATTGATATAGGTAACAATGAAACCAATTTCATCCATGTGTGCAGCGGCCATCACTTTTTTAGCGCCGGTCAGTCCTTTCTTTAAAGCGATAACATTTCCCAGATTATCTACTCTGAATTCATCAACAAGAGATTTTATCTGTTCGATAACAAAGGCCCGAATTTTTTGCTCGTAGCCAGGAGCTCCAGGAAGCTCGCAGATTTTAGTTAATAATTCTAAGTTCAATTCCATATATGCTTAAAAATAAAAAGGGACTGTAAAAATTAAAACAGTCCCTTTATAATAAATATTTATAGGTAAATGTTATTCAACTACACCTAATTTTAGAGTATTTGCTCTTTGTGTATATGTAAATGGCATGCTTGCCGTAGTCACATAAGTATCACCTTTTTTCAATAAACCTTCTTTAACAAGAAGATCTCTAACCCCTTGAATTGTCTCATCGGTGGTAGTGAACTTATCATAATAAATAGCTTTTACTCCCCAAACAAGGCTTAGTTTTGTAAGCATTGCTTTGTCAGAAGTTACGATGATGATATTTGCTTTTGGTCTATGGCTTGCAATTCTGAATGCAGAATAACCAGACTGAGACAATCCAATGATAGCTTTTGCATTTACATGATCGGCAAGTGTACAAGCAGTAGCAATCACACTGTCACTATATGACGAATCTTCTTTATTGGTATGTTTGTTATAAATATTCTCAGCTTGTCTTTCAACTGAAACACAAATTCTTGACATGCTTTGAACAGTAAGTACAGGGTATTCACCGCTTGCAGTTTCAGCACTAAGCATAACTGTATCAGCTCCATCTATAATAGCATTAGCCACGTCGTTGGTTTCTGCTCTTGTAGGTCTAGGACTAGTGATCATGCTTTCCATCATCTGAGTAGCGATAATTACAGGTTTACCTGCTATACCGCATTTCTTCACGATCATTTTTTGCATCATCGGAACATCTTCCATTAACACTTCCACTCCCAGATCACCTCTGGCCACCATGATAGCATCAGTTTCAGCGATGATTTCATCTATGTTTTCAATCGCTTCAGGTTTCTCGATTTTAGCAACTACCTTAATATCTTTACCAGATTTTTTGATAATTTCTTTAAGGTCTCTCATATCCTCAGCTCTTCTTACGAAAGAAAGAGCGATCCAATCAAGTCCTTGCTCAATTCCGAAAATAAGATCTTTTCTGTCCTTTTCAGTTAATGAAGGCTCAGAAACATTGGTATTAGGAAGGTTGATACCTTTTTTAGATTTCAATATACCACCATAAACGATCTCTGCAGTAACCTCACCGTTTTTAGCAGCAAGTACTTTCAATTCAATTTTACCATCATCAATAAGGATAGCATCGCCAGGCTTCACGTCAGAAGTAAGAGACTGATAAGAAGTACTTATCTTCTCTTTTGTACCCATGCAATACTCTTTAGTAATAATAATCTGTGCCCCTTCTCTTAATTCAACACCGTTATTTTCAACTTCGTTGGTTCTGATTTTTGGTCCTTGTAAGTCTTGAAGAATTGCAATATTAGCATTGTGCTCTTTATTTAATTCTCTGATGTATTGGATCACCTGAAGGTGCCCTTCGTGGCTTCCATGTGAAAAGTTTAATCTGAAAATATTTGCACCGGCCTTCACCAGCTCCCATAATTTCTCTTTCGTGTTACAAGCGGGTCCGACTGTTGCAATAATTTTTGTCTTTTTGTTAATCTGCTCCATTTTCAAAAAATTAAGTTTTCTTTAGACTTTAATTTATTTACTTCAATTTTTTTTACGTATTGTACTATTTGCAATTCTTTAAGTTTCTCAAACAGTTCGGCTGTTTCAAACAGCATAACTTCTCCGGACATGTGAATAAAATAGTCATATTCTTTAAGCTCGGGGACCAGGAAGGGCTTGGGAAGATTCTCCGATTCGCAGGATCTATTTTTTAATAATCTGAAAGCACTGTATTCTTTCTCGTAAATATAATTAGTGATTACCAGTTTCCAATCTTTAACAAAGTCAAGTTTTAAATCCTCCTGTTTACAGAGATTAATACTTAACACCTTATTAATAGACCATGCTAATTTATGAGCCTTTACTGCAGAAATTATAGCAAAAAACTCAAAATCATACTCATAATCGACTACTAGCTTTGTAGTTTTCATCATTATTTGCCCTACAGGCCTATTTTAAGGGACGTAAATATATAATTAAAAAGTTGCATGTGGAAAATTTATTATGTTTTTGATCAAGAATAAAAAATTTTGTTTGACAATATAGTTTTTAATGTATTTCTTTGCACCGTGTTTTACTAAACTCATTTAAAACAATGTCAGAAATAGCACAAAAAGTTAAGAGTATCATTATTGACAAATTAGGTGTTGAAGAATCTGAAGTTACTTCAGAAGCTAGCTTCACAAACGACTTAGGAGCTGACTCCTTAGATACAGTAGAATTAATCATGGAATTCGAAAAAGAATTTAACATATCAATTCCTGATGAGCAAGCTGAAAACATTTCAACTGTTGGTCAAGCTGTTGCTTATTTGGAGCAAAACGTTAAACAATAATTTCTTTAGATTCCCTCTCAAAATTCTTTTATGAATTTAAAAAGAGTTGTTGTAACAGGATTAGGCGCACTTACCCCAATAGGAAACAATGTTGAAGATTACTGGAAATCATTGTCCACTGGAGTAAGTGGTGCTGCTCCTATCACCCGCTACAACGCTGAAAAATCAAAAACCAGATTTGCCTGCGAAGTTAAAAACTTCAACGTAGAAAACTTTATTGATAAAAAAGAGGTCAAAAGAATGGACCCCTTTACTCAATATGCTATAGTGGCATCTGATGAAGCTATCAAAGATTCAAATCTTGATCTTAATACAATAAACAAAGATAGAGCTGGAGTTATCTGGGGTTCAGGAATAGGCGGTCTTCGCACTTTCCAGGACGAAGTTTCAGGATATGCACTTGGTGATGGAACTCCAAGATTCAACCCTTTCTTTATACCTAAAATGATCGCCGATATCAGTGCCGGTCATATTTCCATGAAGTTTGGTTTCAGAGGTCCCAATTTCGTTACTGTCTCTGCTTGTGCTTCTTCTACCAATGCTATTGTTGACGCCTTTAACTATATTAGATTAGGAATGGCAGACATAATGGTAACCGGAGGATCAGAAGCCGCTGTTACAGAAGCGGGAATCGGTGGTTTCAATGCCATGAAAGCTCTTTCTGAAAGAAATGACGATCCTTCTACAGCTTCTAGACCTTTTGACAAAGACAGAGATGGCTTTGTTCTTGGAGAAGGTGCTGGAGCTCTTATAATAGAGGAATACGAACATGCTAAAGCAAGGGGAGCTAAAATTTATGCTGAAATAATCGGTGGCGGTATGTCTGCAGATGCATATCACTTAACTGCTCCACACCCTGAAGGTTTAGGACAAATAAGTGTTATGAATAATGCACTTGCTGATGCAAAACTGAAACCTGAAGATATTGATTATATCAATGTTCATGGTACTTCAACACCATTAGGTGATATCAGCGAACTTACTGCAATTCAGAAAGTATTCGGAGAACATGCATATAACCTAAGCATTAGTTCTACCAAATCCATGACAGGTCACTTGCTTGGCGCTGCTGGAGCTATTGAAGCTATTGCTTGTATTCTTGCAATCAAACACCAAACTGTTCCTCCTACCATCAATCATTTTACTGACGACGAAAGAGTTGATCCTAGATTAAATTTGACTTTCAACAAAGCGCAGTCTAAAACGATAAAGGTGGCGTTGAGCAATACTTTCGGGTTTGGAGGGCACAACTGCTCTATTATTCTCCGTAAAATTTAAAAAATTAATAACTTTAACCATTATAAGGTGTTAACTCTTTGGAAGATTTAACACCTTTTTTTTATTTTTAGCATTCAAAGCTGAACTTAAGAGTTCAATTCTGATTCTGTAGTATTATTATATTAAAACTTACTAAAATTTGATTTCCTACTTAAGGAGAATTTCGAACCTGTTTAATAAACAGCTGGTAAAGGAAAAGGCTTTTGCTAAATCAATTGCAAACATCACTGGACAAACTCCTATCAATCTTAACCTTTATAAACTTGCTGTATGCCACACCTCTGCTGCAAAAGAGGATAAGCTTGGTGTCCGTAGCTCTAATGAAAGACTGGAATACCTTGGTGACGCAATACTTGGCGCTGTAATAGCAGAATTTCTTTTCAAAAAATTTCCTTATAAAGATGAAGGATTCTTAACTGAAATCAGATCAAGAATCGTAAATCGTGAATCACTCAATAAACTTGGAAAAAAAATAGGACTCAATAAAATTGTCGAGTTTAACCCAGGCAGAGGTGGCAATACCCACAAGTCTCTTTATGGAGATGCTCTTGAAGCCTTGGTTGGAGCAGTTTACCTCGACAAAGGCTTCAAATCTTGTAGAAAATTTATTCTTTCCAGACTCTTACAACCTCATTTCGATCTAAATGAGATCATAGAAAACAACCTTAATTTTAAAAGCGTCTTAATTGAATGGGCCCAAAAGGAATCGAAAGATATTAAGTTTGTAATTATCAAAGAAGTCGGAAGTATCCATCATAAGGAATTTACAGCCCAGGTGCTTATTGAAGATGAACCTGTAAGTACTGGAACTGGATTTAGTAAGAAAAAAGCAGAACAAGCCGCTGCTGAAAAAGCCTGTCAAATCAGGGAAATCAAATAACTTTCAACTTAATTCACTTTCGTCGTTATACATAGCTTTTAAAAATCAACAGAATATGCTTTTTAAAAGCTGAGATCATTGAAATTATTAGGCTTCAATAATTCAATTTTCTCTGCTTCATTTTTATCTGAAAAGTCACATTTTCTTGAATTTATTAAATCATAAATTTTACATTTGGCCTTATCAAACCTTTTCAGGTTTGAGTAAATGTATAAAACTAACTGCATATGAGAATTGCTGGTGCTGCACTCAACCAAACACCACTCGATTGGGACAATAATATTTCTAACATTATAGCCGCAATCAATGAAGCAAAGGATAAAAAGGTCGACGTACTTTGTCTTCCGGAGCTTTGCATTACCGGCTACGGTTGCGAAGATTGGTTCTTAAGTGAATGGGTGGCGGAAACAGCCCTGAAAAATTTGATTGACCTTATCCCTCATACCACAAACATCGTCGTAAGCTTCGGACTCCCTATAAGATTCAACGATCTAGTATATAATTGCGCCTGTCTTGTCAAAAACAAAGAAATTCTTGGTATTTCAGCCAAACAATTCTTAGCTAATGATGGAGTGCACTATGAGCCAAGATGGTTTACGCCATGGCAGCACTCTCAAATAGAAAACTTCAAGATAGAAGGAAAAAACTATCCTTTCGGGGACATCTTATATAACATTGATGGAATTAAAATTGGCTATGAAATTTGTGAAGATGCCTGGAGACCTGATAATGTGAGACCAGCATCCAGACTTTGCAAACTGAATGTCGATCTTATCCTGAACCCTAGCGCAAGTCACTTTGCTTTTGCCAAATCTGATTTCAGATATAATCTCATTATCGGAAGTTCAGAAAAATTTAATTGCACTTACCTCTATGCAAACCTACTTGGTAATGAAGCAGGTAGAATGATTTTTGACGGAGAGGTTTTGATTGCCAGAAACGGTGACCTTATTCAACGCAATGACAGACTATCTTTTAAAAACTTAAATCTAGTCTATGCGGATATTGATTTTTCCACAGGAAAAGTCTCTGAAGATCCACTGCAGCCGGATGATAGAGAAAAAAACTTCGAATTTTGGGAAGCTGTTACACTAGGTCTTTTTGATTATATGCGAAAAAGCCATAGCAAAGGATTTGTGCTATCACTCAGCGGCGGTGCTGACAGCTCTGCCTGTGCCGTAATGGTTTCCGAAATGATAAAAAAAGGGATAAAAGAACTTGGGGTAAAAGAATTCCTAGATAAAGGAGGCCTCTCTCCTATTCCTGGAATTGAATCAGAACCATATGAAAGCCAGATCAGATTAGTTACAGAAAAAGTGCTAACCTGCGCCTATCAGTCTACAAAAAATTCAGGAAGAGAAACATATGAATCTGCAGAAAAGCTGGCTGATTCCATTGGAGCCAGGTTCTATCATTGGGATGTGCAAGATCAGGTTTCAGGCTATATTAAAACAATTGAGCATGTACTGGCTCATCCTCTTAGTTGGGAAAAGCATGATATCACTTTGCAGAACATTCAGGCACGAAGCCGATCGCCAATAATATGGATGCTTGCAAACATTAATAACGCTTTGTTAATCACAACTTCCAACCGAAGTGAAGGAGATGTCGGATATGCCACAATGGATGGCGATACTTCTGGCAGTATTGCACCAATTGCTGGTGTTGACAAGCATTTTATTCAACAATGGCTGACCTGGGCTGAAAAAAATCTGGACCAACCAGGCTTACGTTTTGTAAATTCACTGATACCCACAGCTGAATTAAGACCGGTTGAAAAAACTCAGACCGATGAGAAAGATCTTATGCCATACTGGTTATTGGCAGATATAGAAAAACTAGCTATCAAAGACAAGAAATCTCCACTTGAAGTATTTAATATTCTGGCAAAAGAAAATAAAACTGAGCCAGCACTACTTAGATCTTATGTAGACAAATTCTTTAAAATGTGGGCAAGGAATCAATGGAAACGAGAAAGATTAGCTCCTGGTTTTCATCTTGATGAGTTTAATGTCGATCCGAAAACGTGGTGTAGATTTCCGATTTTAAACAGTGGATTTAAAAATGAGTTAAAAAAACTTAAGGATTAAATTGAAAACTTAATTATCTATAATATTTCCAGTTGAACTCAGGTAAATGATATGAATCAAGACTTGAAGACAGCATTTTGAAAAATGATTCGTCTGTAAAAAATTTCAAAAACAAAAAATAGAATAAAAATAACAGGCACACATTCAATAAGGGGATCCTTATACTTGGTTTTTCCTTCGGCCTAAAAGATCTCGTTGTTTTCATAATTGAAAAATTTGATCACTTATGTATTTATACGATAATGTTTCACCTTGGGTTAATCATCCGAAATAAAAATATTACAATAAGCTATCTATTAAATATAAAAATCAAGTTCAATCTATTCAAAATCTACGTTGATCGAAATGTACAGTGTTGATAAGCCCATTTTAAGGCTTTAGATCGTAAATTTTGTGGATAACTTTGTCAACTATTTTAAAAACCTATATGATTCAGATTAGAATAATGCAATTATTTCCATTTATAAATCTTTTCTTTCTTTTTAATTCTGATTTGATTTTATTGCAGGCCAAAAATTAATACAGCATGACTTTTAACTTTGTTCTCTGGGAAGCTTCTCCCGAGTTATTTTCTATAGGAAGCTTAACAGTAAGGTGGTATGGACTACTTTTCGCACTCGGTTTTTTAATTGGCCAGCAAATTTTAATCTGGATTTACAAGACTGAGGGAAAATCAGAAAAATATGTTGAAACACTTACAATATACATGGTAGTGGCTACTATTCTAGGAGCAAGACTTGGGCACTGTCTTTTTTATGAGCCCGAATATTATTTAACCCGTCCACTGGACATTTTAAAAATATGGGAAGGTGGGCTTGCCAGTCATGGAGCCGCAGCAGGTATTCTAATCGCTATTTACCTCTATTCAAAAAAACAAACAGATCAAAGTTACTTGTATGTTTTGGATCGTATGGTGATCACCATCGCTCTTGCTGGGTGCCTTATTCGTCTGGGCAATCTTATGAATTCTGAAATTATAGGAAAACCTACAAGCTTTAGAGGAGGATTTATCTTTGCAAGAAGTATGGAGGATCTGCTCGACAAAACCTATAAAAATTCTATTTACGACATTGAAATGAGCCTTAATGGGAAAGATAGCATTGATGAGGCAGGAAGAACAATTGCAGGAGTCGACCTAAGCTTTGAAGTGCCGGGTGAAGAAAACAATGAAAAGGAAATCAAGGCATTTGTAGAAGGCGGAATAAGAAAGACAATTGAAAGGGAATACAATGAACATATTGTATATGCTGAAAATCCACCTGTTAAAATAGAAAAAATTGAAGGAGAAAAAGCTCAGAAGGTAACAGTGGGCGTGTGGGGCGTACCAAGACATCCTTCTCAATTATATGAAGCTATTTCTTCTTTTCTATTGTTTTTATTTTTGTTTTTTGGAGTATACAATAGAAAAAGGGAGAAAACCCCAGAAGGAAGAATATTTGGTTATTTTGTAGTGATTTTATTCTCTTTAAGGTTTATATATGAATACTTTAAAGAACCACAAGTAGATTTTGAGCAAAATATGAGCTATAATATGGGGCAACTTTTAAGTATACCCTTAATTATTGCCGGCCTTTTTGTTCTGATAAATAGCTATCGTAAAAAGAATGAATTAAGCTAGGGCACGGGATCATAACCGTGCCCACCCCAAGGGTGGCAACGCCCAATTCGTTTTATACCCAACCAGCTTCCTTTAATGGGACCATATTTTTTTACAGCTTCAATAAAATAAGCCGAACAAGTCGGATGATACCTACAGGCAGCTGGTAAATAAGGGCTTATTGCCAGCTGATAAATCTTTACCAGTAACAATATCAACCATTTTAAAGGAGCTAATAAAATTTTTAACATAATTTTCTTTTAAACCTCTTAATTCATACTACAGTTCCTGTTCCTTCGTAAATATGAATATAAAACCAAGAGGAAATTATTATTACTGGGCAAATATTTGCATTTTTAGTAATAAAACAACTTCAATATTTCAGGAATCAGTTTAAATGTCGTTTAAGTTTTTCATTTTCTATATTTCCCTTCTGATTCCAACTCTCATTTCTGCTCAGACAAATTCTCAATCTGAAGCTTGTGATACATCCTTTATCATTATTAACAATATAAACCTGGAAGGAAATAAAAGAACCAAAGACAGAATTATACTAAGGGAATTAAGCATAGAACCCGGAGATACAATCTTAAAAAAAGAACTTGAACCACTCCTCAGTAAAACAAGAAACAGGATTTTTAATACAGGTTTATTTTTGAAAGCAGATGTTATCTTAATTGGAGACTCAATTATACGTGAATTAAAAATAACAGTAAAAGAAAGACTTTTCACTTATCCTCTTCCGATATTAAGTCTTGCAGACCGAAATTTCAATGAATGGTGGTACACGAGAAACCATGACCTTTCCAGAATTGATTATGGGATAAACTTTATTAAGAAAAATGTAAGGGGTATGAATGAAACATTAAGATTAAAAGTGAATGCCGGATTTTCTACCAAAGCAGAACTTACCTATATAATTCCTTACCTAGATCGCAAACAAAGGATTGGTCTCACCCTTTTCGCTGGCATCATAGAAAACAAAAAAATCCCATACCAAACCCTCAATAATGAGTTGGCTTATTATGAAGGAAAGAATTTTGTCAGGCGCAGAATTACAGGCAATATCACCTTCTCTTACAGAAGGAGGTTTTACGAATTCCATAGCTTAAGCCTGGGGTTCTTTACAAATAGAATATCAGATAAAATTGCCGAATTGAATCCTGACTATTTCCTGAATCAAAGGGTTCAGCAAAATTATTTTGATCTGAAGTACATCTTTACCTATGACAGACGAGATATAACCTATTACCCACTGAATGGCTTTTATATAAAAGCAGAAGCTGATAAGCAGGGACTATTAAATTCGGATGATGTAAATATATTTTCATTAAAAACAGAGGGCTCGGTTTACAAACCCCTCGGAAAAGGATTTTTTGTCGCAGCAGGAACTGCACTTAAATATTCAACTCCATCCAAACAACCCTATTTTAATATTCGTGGCCTTGGCTATATGAAAGATTACATTAGTGGATATGAGCTTTTTGTAATTGACGGATCTTCTTATAGCCTCTTCAAAAGCAATATAAAATACAGACTTTTTAAAACAGAAAAGAAGCTAAGTTTTCTACCAACTGAAAAAATCAGAAGTATCCCTCTAACCCTTTATTTGAAAACCTATTTTGACACGGGTTATGTGGTAGATCAGACAAATAATCCTGGTAATGCCATACTTGCCAATCAGTGGCTCTGGGGAGGTGGTGCAGGCTTTGATCTGGTAACCTATTATGATCTGGTATTCAGATTTGAATATTCAGTAAACAAACAACTTCAGTCCGGTCTGTTTTTGAGTCTTAAAGCAGCTATTTAAGCGAAACGTATAAAGCTTAAAGCGAAATGTGGTATGTTTCGACTTTATACTTTTAGCTTTACGCTTTTTGCTTTTAGCTTTCAGCTTTTTCCAATATATTGCTCTGAATAATCATTAAATGCGGTATTTATTCCTTTTGTTAAACAATTTAATCCCTAAAGCATTTTAAGCTTTTATATTTTTTACCAAAAATCTATTGAGAATATCATGTTGAAAAAACTTATTGTATTTACTGTCTGTTTGCTTTTTTTAAATCCCTTCTGTCGTGCCGACGAGGGAATGTGGCTTCCTTTACTCATAAAGAGGCTTAACTATGAAGACATGCAAAAGAAGGGGCTCAAGCTTACTGCTGATGAGATCTATAGTGTAAATCATTCAAGCCTGAAAGATGCTGTTGTAAATTTCGGAGGATATTGTACCGGAGAAATAATATCTGATAAAGGACTAATCCTGACCAACCACCATTGCGGTTATGAATCTGTTCAATCGCATAGTACTGTCGAACATGATTATCTTTCAGATGGTTTCTGGGCAAAGAAAATATCTGAGGAACTACCTACCCCAGGCCTTACAGTTACTTTCCTGGTAAGAATGGAAGATGTAACAGATAAAATCCTAGGAGCATGTGCAGGGTTAAATCCTGAAGAAAAAGAAGCTAAAATCGAACAGATATCTGCTGAACTTGAAAAAACAGCAATAGCAGGTACGCATTATACTTCAGAAATCAAAAGTTTTTTCGAAGGGAATGAATATTACCTGTTTGTTTACGAAGTATTTAAAGATATCAGACTTGTAGGAGCTCCTCCTTCAAGTATCGGTAAATTCGGTGGGGATACCGATAATTGGATGTGGCCAAGACATACTGGAGATTTTTCCATGTTCAGAGTCTACACAGCCCCAGATGGAAAACCTGCTGAATATTCTGCAAACAACGTCCCTTTAAAGCCAAAGTTTCACCTTACCATTTCACTTGACGGATATGAAAAAGGTTCTTTCTCAATGGTGATGGGATATCCCGGAAGCACTGAAAGATATCTTACTTCAGGAGGAGTTAAACTGGCATACGAAATCACCAATCCTGACAAAATCAAAATCAGAGAAAAAAGATTGGCTCTCATGAAAGAAGATATGGATGCCAACCCGGAGATAAGAATCAAATATGCCGCAAACTATGCTCAGGTAAGTAACTATTACAAATATTTCATAGGTCAGAATCAAGGATTGAGAAGGTTGGATGTTGCAGATCAAAAGAAAGCCAGAGAGCAGAAATTCCAGGAATGGGCAGATTCTGATCTTGAGAGAAAAAAGACTTATGGTGACCTGCTTCCTCAATTTGAAAAAACCTACGAGGAGTACAAAGTTGTTGCTCCTGCCTACACTTATCTAGAAGAAGCTGCATTCGGCACAGAAATCCTTCTTTTTGCATACAAGCTGAATGGATTTTACCAGGCTCTACAAAATGCTAAAACACCTCAGGAAACCCAGGCTGCGGCTGAAGCTGCCAAAGTACAGGCTGACGAATTCTTTAAAAATTATAATCCACCAACGGACCAAAAGATCTTTGCAGCACTGTTACAAATGTATCACGATGACGTGAATCCCAAACTAGTGCCATCAGTCCTCAAAGAAGTAGACAAGAAATACAAAGGTGACTTCTCTAAATTTGCTGCATATGTATTTTCAAATTCAATCCTTGCATCAAAAGAAAAAATGGACAATTTCCTTAAGAAGCCCTCTGCAAAGGTTTTGGAAAAAGATCCTGCATTTAGAACAAGTCAATCAATCATCAGCGATTTCAGAACGCTAGCCGGTCCCTTCCTCGGAATGATTTTCGCGAAATTAGATGCAGCGAATAACTTATATCTGAGAGGGATCAGAGAAATGAATAAAGATGCGAAGCTATATCCTGATGCTAACTTTTCTATGAGACTGAGTTATGGGTCAGTTGAAGATTATTATCCGAAAGATGCGGCCCATTTTTCATACTATACTACTATTGAAGGAATCATGGAAAAAGAAGATCCTAAAAACGAAGAATTCATTGTTCCTAAAAAACTTATAGACCTATACAATCAAAAAGATTATGGCAGATATGGTTTTAAAGGAACACTTCCTGTAAATTTTATTTCCACCAATGATATTACCGGAGGAAATTCGGGCAGCCCTGTTATGAATGGCTATGGACATTTGATCGGTTGTGCATTCGATGGCAATTGGGAGGCTATGAGTGGAGACATTATTTATGAACCAAAATTACAAAGAACTATATCAGTAGATATAAGATATATTTTATTCATTATTGATAAATATGCAGGCGCAGAAAATCTTATCAAAGAGATGACTATTGTACAAAATTACAAGCCGGCGTCAGCAAGTCAGGAAGAGCCATTAGACAAAAACAAACCTGCCGAAACAATTAAAACAGGCAATAAAAAATTGGAAAAGGTGAATTAATAAAGGCCTTAAACTACTGAAGCATTTCTTCTAATAAACCCCAGCAGATTCTCTTCTGTTAGGGGTTTATTTATATAACCCGCAGCAATTGGAGAGCTTTCTACCTTCTTTATATCATTAGTATTGGTACTGGTGGTTAATACCACGATCATAGGTCTTTCAACTGTATTTAATTCCAGTTTTTCAAATTCTTCAAGAAATTCAAATCCATCCATTACTGGCATATTGATATCCAGCAGAATCAGGGTAGGCAGCTCCTTTTTATTACATTTTTTTAGATAAGTAATCGCTTCCTGACCATTATTTGTCACAATAATTTCTTCAGACAAACCTATTCTCCTTATTAATCTGAGATTTATGTAGTTGTTGATTTTATCATCATCAACAAGGAGAACTTTATTAAACTTTTTATCTGGCATAACAAACCTTTCTAAATTTTCCCTTTAATAACTTGAGTAAAAAGCACCGAAGAAATCTTTACACAAATTGTGCCTGAATTCATTTACAACTCTCCTTCAATCCTATTCCTTTTTACAACGATTTATTTGCCTTAAATATCTTTTCTAGACAAACAAAATTTGAAAGGGAAAAACTCTTAATTTAACCTCTATCTGTTTTTTAAGAAGATATAAAAATTACGTCCATCTACCATACTGTAAATTAACGCCTTACCTTTTTAATTATAGAAAACATTCTTCTGAAGCAATGGGAATAGGGAGAACTGCTTCGGCCGAATTTTAATTTAAGCTTTTTTTTGCGAAAAACTGAAACTGCAAGAGCCAAACTTCTTATTTTTTGTTTTACGTAAAATGCAGCTTTTATTAAGCAATAAATATTTTTAATTTTGCGGGTTCGTAAAGCATACCAAATATAAAAGATGGAAATTAAAAAGACATATAGTCCCAAAGAAGTTGAAAACAAGTGGTATTCCTACTGGATGAATAATGGTTTTTTTGCTGCAAAACCTAATCCTGAAAAGGAACCATATACGATTGTTATTCCTCCGCCAAATGTCACCGGAGTTTTGCATATGGGACATATGCTTAACAATACCATCCAGGATGTGCTGGTCAGAAAAGCAAGAATGGAAGGGAAAGAGGCTTGTTGGGTACCAGGGACTGACCATGCGTCCATTGCTACAGAAGCTAAAGTAGTTGCAATGCTTAGAGAAAAGGGGATTAAGAAAAGTGATCTATCGAGAGATGATTTTTTGAAATATGCATGGGAATGGAAAGAGAAATATGGCGGTATTATACTTGAACAGTTAAAAAAACTAGGTGCTTCATGTGACTGGGACAGAACCAGATTCACAATGGAGCCAGAGATGTCTGATGCCGTTATTGAAGTTTTTATAAGATTATACAGAGATGGCCTTATCTATAGAGGAAACAGAATGGTTAACTGGGACCCTCAAGGGAAAACAGCCCTTTCTGATGAAGAAGTTATTCACAAAGAAGTAAACTCAAAGCTTTATTTTCTTAAATATCAAATAGATGGATCTGAAGATTACATAACAGTAGCCACTACAAGACCAGAGACCATTCTGGGAGATACTGCCATTTGCGTTAATCCAAACGACCAGAGATATCAGCATCTTAAAGGCAAGAAAGCTATTGTCCCTCTTATAGGAAGAAAAATTCCTGTAATAATGGATGAGTATGTTGACATGGAATTTGGGACAGGTTGCTTGAAAGTTACCCCTGCTCATGATGTAAATGACTACGCACTAGGTCAGAAACATGGTCTTGAAGTTATTGATATTATGAATGATGACGGTACATTCAGTGCTAATGCCCAGTTGTACGTAGGAGAAGACCGCTTTAAAGTAAGAAAACTTATTTCAAAAGAACTTGAGGAAAAAGAATTTTTACTTAAAACTGAAGATATAAAAAACAGTGTAGGATATTCTGAAAGAACGGATGCGGTAATTGAGCCAAGATTGTCTCTTCAGTGGTTTGTTGACATGAAGAAGTTTCTGGAGAAAAAGCCAGAAGTCCTTTCATCAGTGATGAATGACGAAATCCAGCTTATTCCGTCCAAGTTCAAAAATACATACAGACACTGGATGGAAAATATCAAAGATTGGTGTATTTCAAGACAACTTTGGTGGGGACAAAGAATCCCAGCTTATTATCTCATTAATAATCCGTCAGCAGAGCCTGTTGTCGCACTTTCTGAACAGGAAGCATTGGAACAGTTTCAGAAAAATTATCCAGGTACAAAAGCGTCAGATATAAGACAGGATGAAGATGTACTTGATACCTGGTTCTCTTCATGGTTGTGGCCGATTTCTGTATTTGATGGCTTTAAAGATCCTCAAAACAAAGACATTAATTACTTTTACCCTACTAATGATCTTGTAACTGCACCTGAAATTTTATTTTTCTGGGTAGCAAGAATGATCATGGCGGGATATATGTTCCGTGGTGAAATACCTTTCAAAAAGGTTTATCTGACAGGTATTGTAAGAGATAAACAAGGCAGAAAGATGTCTAAATCTCTTGGTAATTCTCCTGATCCGTTAGACCTGATTGAAGAATATGGAGCTGATGGAGTAAGGGTTGGAATGTTATTAAGTTCTCCAGCAGGTAATGATTTGTTATTTGATGAAAAACTTTGCCTTCAGGGAAGAAATTTTAGCAACAAAATATGGAATGCATTCCGCCTTATTAAAGGGTGGGATATTAAAGAAGGCTCTAATCCTGAAAATGCAGCTGCTATAGAATGGATGGAAACTAAACTGACAGCATCATTATCAGAATTGGAAGATAACTTCTCTAAATACAGACTATCAGATGCATTGATGACAGTATATAAGTTGGTTTGGGATGACTTTTGTTCCTGGTATCTGGAGATGATTAAGCCTGGCTTTGAGCAACCAATAGATCGCGATACTTACAACAAAACTATTAGCATCTTTGAGAGACTACTTAAAGTTCTTCATCCATTTATGCCATTTATCTCAGAAGAATTATGGCATGAAATAAAAGAACGTCCTGCAAATGATTGTTTGATTGTTGCGGCTTGGCCACAAACTAATGTTCTCAATAAAAAGATTATTGAAAGCGGAGATCTTGCAATTGAAGTAATTTCCAACATAAGAAATATTAGAAACACCAAACAGATTGCCAAAAATGATCCTCTAAAACTTCTGGTAAAAACAACTTCTGAAGAATTGGTAAACCATTTTGGTTATCTTATCAAAAAGTTAGCGTGCATAGAATCTATAGAAAGTACAGAAACTGCTATTGATGGTGCTGCTACATTTATTATCCGTAGCTCAGAATTTTATGTTCCGCTTGGTAATGCTATAGATCCTGAAAAAGAAAAGGAAAATCTATTAAAGCAATTGGAGCATAAACGAGGATTTCTTGCTAGTGTAGAGAAAAAGCTAAGCAATGAAAAATTCGTTGCCGGAGCACCTACTCCTGTAATTGAGCTTGAAAGAAAGAAAAAAGCAGATGCAGAAGCTGAAATTCAAGCTCTGGAAAAGAGTCTGGCCAATCTTTAAAAAGTACATTATACGAATCAATATTTGTAAAGTTTCTGTTTAAAACTTTTTCCTTAAAAAGGCTGAAAATTGACAAAAATTTTCAGCCTTTTTTTCATTTTTTCAGTACACTACTTTCATGTTTAGATCAACTATTAAGTATTACGGGATGAAAAAATTAATACTCCTTAGTTCCCTATTGTGCATACTTTCTTTTATAGGTGAAAGCTCTTTTGCTCAAAATCCAGCTCAGACAAAAAAGAAAGCCAAAGCAGCCAAAAAAGGCAAGAACAAAAAGAAAGAACCATATCAAATAGTATGGAAAGAAAGAGATTCTGATGGTGATGGTGTTCCAGATGGAAGAGATAAATGTATTCACACCCCCAAAGGAGAACCTGTAACAACTTTTGGTTGCCCGTACGATGTTGATTTTGATGGTGTTTACGACTACGAAGACCAATGTAAAAACGAATCCGGACCTAAAGAAAACAAAGGATGTCCTTGGGGAGACAGAGATAAGGACGGAATCATGGACAATAAAGATGAGTGTCCTGATGTTCCTGGATTAGCTCAATATAGAGGCTGCCCGGATACAGATGGAGACGGAATTCAGGACAAAGATGATCAGTGCCCTAAAGAAAGAGGTACAATTGCATTGAAAGGTTGCCCTCCAGCTTTTGTAGATACAGACGGAGACGGTGTTGGGGATTATGATGACCTTTGCATGAGAACTCCTGGTATTAAATCTAACAAAGGTTGTCCTGAAATTAAACCAGAAGAAAAGAAAGCATTGGAAGAAGCATTTAAAAATCTATTGTTTGAAACAAACAGTGATGTTATTATCAGCTCTTCATACAACTCACTAAACAAGCTTGCTTCAGTAATGGTGAATAATCCTAAATCAAAACTGCATTTAGAAGGACATACAGATAATGTTGGCGATGACAACTCTAACATGGATCTTTCAAAAAGAAGATCAGAATCTGTTAAACGTTACCTTGGAACCAAAGGTGTAAGTGCAAACAGAATCACAACTGATGGTTTCGGAGAAACCAAACCGGTAGACACGAACGATACCGATGCTGGCAGACAGGCCAACAGACGTGTAGAGATGAACATTATGTACGAATAGTATTATACCCAAATAATATCTAAATTAAAAAAATCCGGTCAAATTGGCCGGATTTTTTAATTATAGATCATTAGTACTTTTAACTTTCGGCTTTGTGTTCAACTTTTCAAAATCTAGCAGCTAAGATCAATTTCATATCCTTATACTTCATATTAAATTTCTTAGCTATATAAGGATTGGTAAGGCTTCCTTTATAAGAATATACCCCTTTCATGAACCACTCTTTAGAATATATCAATTCCTCTGTCCCACCCTTTTTAGCAATCTGCAAAATAATGGGAGTAAATATATTGCTTAATGCGGTTGTCGCTGTTCTGGCGACTCTTGATGCAATATTGGGGACACAATAGTGTATTACATCATATTTTCTGAAGACAGGATTCTTATGACTTGTAACCCTGCTTGTTTCGAAGCAACCACCCTGATCAATACTTACATCGATAATCACTGAATTAGGCATCATTTCAGCAACCATATCTTCGGTTACTACACAAGGACTTCCCTCGTCAGATCTTAAAGAACCTATTACTACATCTGCTTCTCTCAATTCTTTTCTTAAAGTAATGGTGTCAATTGTAGAAGTATAAATCTGAAGTCCCAGATCATGCTTTAATCTCCTGAGTTTATAAACCTGGTTGTCAAAAATCTTTACTTCACATCCCAATCCGGCAGCAGCTCGGACTGCATATTCCGCTACAGTTCCAGCTCCAAGAATAACTACTTTTGTAGGCGGCACCCCTGTAATTCCCCCTAATATAACTCCCTTACCATTCTTGCTATTGAGATATTCAGCTGCAATAAGCATAACAGTACTGCCAGCTATTTCGCTCATTGCTCTTACCACTGGCATCCCTCCTACCTTATCTTCAATAAATTCAAAGCCAAGAGCAATTAACTTTTGCTTATTGATAGCCTGAACAAGTTCTGGTGTAAGCGTTGAAATCTGAAGTGCAGAAAACAAAGTACTTCCTGGCTTCATCATGCTTATTTCCTGAATGGTTGGCGGTTCAATCTTTAGAACAATATTAGACTGAAATACTTCCTGTGAAGAATAGGCTATTTTAGCGCCAGCGTCACTGTATTCTTTATCTGAATATTTTGCAGATATACCAGCACCGGTTTCGACAACCACATCATGGCCATTATTAACCAACAATGCTACCGCCTCCGGAGTGAGACAGACCCTATTTTCCAGATCCTGTATCTCTTTAGGAATACCAATATTAAGACGGGTTGTACCTTCAGGAATTTTCAATAGTGCTTCCTGAGGATATAAGGCATGTTCTTTTGCCAGAGCTTCAATACCCGATTTTAAGCTGCTTTTCATGTTTTAGAAAGATGAAAAATTCTTTGTTGATTATTATCTACTTTTAGAGAAATTCTTAAATGATGAGGAGGAATAAGAGATTCTATTTTTGAAGGCCACTCAATAAGACATATATTTCCTGAAGAAAAATACTCTTCACTCCCTATATCAAGAGCCTCAGTCTCGCTTTTTAGTCTGTAAAAATCAAAGTGGTAAATGCTGTTGCTGTTAGTTCCTAGATATTCATTTACCAGAGCAAACGTAGGACTACTGACATTTTCAGAAACACCCAGTCCTTTGCATATTTCCTTGATCAAAGTTGTCTTTCCTGCTCCAATCTCACCTTCAAACAGCCATACCTTTTCCGATCCGGCAAATTTTATTATTTCCCCTGCTACTTGTTTGAGTTCGGAAAGGTCCTTGCTCAGTAATATTTTAAAAGGTTGTGTACTTTCTCCCATGAATTGATTGAAAGAAGAATGGTCTGGTTGTAAATTTACAAAAATTTATCAACCAGTCAATCCATTTACTCTCCCAATAAACCTTACTTTGGAGACAAGGTTATAAATGGAATAATCATTTCTTCCAGAGAAACACCTCCATGCTGGAAAGTATCTTTGTAAAAATTGACGTAGTAATTATAGTTATTCGGGTAAGCAAAGAAGTAATCTTCAATCGTAAATACATAAGCTGTAGAAACATTTCTTTTGGGAAGAAACATACGCTCTGGCTTTCTGCAGACATATACATCCTTTTCATCAAAGCCCAGGTTTTTCCCCTGCTTATATCTCAAGTTAGTATTTGTACTTTTATCTCCGATTATTTTAAATGGCTTTTTTACTCTTATAGTGCCATGATCAGTAGTAATGATCACTCTGCCTTTTTTCTCAGCAATCCTTTTTAATGCTTCAAGCAGCGGTGAATGCTGAAACCATGAATTAGTCAAAGATCTGTATGCTGATTCATCAGGTGCAAGCTCTCTCACCATTGCCATATCCGTTCGGGCATGTGAAAGCATATCGACAAAATTGTAGACAATCACATTTAACTTATTGTTCATAAGATTTGTGATATTATCCAGTAAAGATTTGCCGTGAGAAATATTGATAATTTTATTGTAAGAACTCTTAATATCCAGTTTGTTCCTTACTAACTGAGCTTTTAGAAGTTCTTCTTCGAAATTATTCTTACCTTCCTCCTCTTCATCACTTACCCAATATTGAGGAAATTTTTTCTCAATTTCGGAAGGGAGTAAACCTGAAAAAATTGCATTTCTGGCATAAGCAGTAGTAGTAGGCAATATGGAATAATAGTTAACCTCCTCATCTACATTAAAATAGGCATTAATGGTTGATTCTAGAACTTTCCATTGATCATATCTAAGATTATCAATAAGAATAAAAAACAAAGGTTGATCTTTTTCCAAAAGTGGAAAAACTTTCTTTTTCATGATCTGATGTGAAAGAACAGGTTTTGAAGAATTCGCATCATTTAACCATGACTCATAATTATCGATGATAAAATCAGCAAAGTTCTTATTGGCTTCACTTTTCTGCATATCGATAATATCCTTCATACTTTTGTTTTCGGTATTATCAATTTCCAATTCCCAATAAACCAATTTTTTGTATATCTCAGCCCACTCCTCATGTCCGATGCGGTCATTGTAGGCCATGCTAAGATTTCTGAAATCCTGCTGATAACTGATATTGGTTTTCTCTGTCACTAGTCTTTTATTGTCCAATATCTTTTTGATACTCAATAATATCTGATTCGGATTTAATGGTTTAATGAGATAGTCAGCGATTTTGCTTCCGATGGCTTCTTCCATGATATGTTCCTCTTCACTCTTGGTGATCATGATTACCGGAAGATTTGGTTTTATAGCTTTGATCTGGCTCAGTGTTTCCAATCCAGTCATTCCCGGCATATTTTCATCAAGAAATACGATGTCATATTTCTCTTCATTGCACTTCTCTAATGCATCTGCGCCGCTAGGTACAGGAGTTACATCATAGCCTTTATTATTTAGAAAAATTATGTGGGGTTTAAGTAGATCTATTTCATCATCCGCCCATAAAATATTATATCTTTGCATAGAATTAAAATTCGTAAACACTAAAAGTACATTAAATCCTTATTAATAAGTTTCGTTAACTTAAAAAGTTTTGAATAAGAAGAAAATATTCAACGATCCGGTTTACGGATTTATTACAATTCCCGGAAGTTTCATTTTTGATATTATAGAGCATCCCTATTTTCAGCGACTGCGAAGAATTAAACAATTAGGTCTTACCGACCTTGTTTATCCCGGAGCTCTCCATACAAGGTTTCATCACGCTCTCGGAGCCATGCATTTAATGGGAATGGCCTTAAACAGGCTAAGGAGCCGCGGGCATCAGATCTCCGAAGAAGAAAAAGAAGCTGCTTTGGCTGCCATATTACTGCATGATATTGGTCACGGTCCTTTCTCGCATGCCCTGGAGAAAACACTCCTTTCCCATATAGCTCACGAAAAGCTTTCACACCTTATTATGGAAAAGCTGAATAAAGAGTTTAACGGGAAACTAGATCTTACCATAAAAATGTTTCTTAATTTGTATGAAAGAAAATTCTTCCATCAGCTTATTTCGAGCCAGCTCGATATGGACAGAATGGACTACCTTAAGAGAGACAGCTTCTTTACTGGAGTAATGGAAGGAACCATTGGTGCTGACAGGATTATTAAAATGCTGGATATCGTTGATGACGAATTAGTTGTAGAGGAAAAAGGTATTTACAGCATTGAAAATTTCTTATCATCAAGAAGGCTGATGTACTGGCAGGTTTATTTGCATAAAACTACCGTATGTGCAGAAAAAATGTTGATTCAAATAATAAGGAGGGCTCAGCATCTATCCCTGGAGGGTGAAAAGTTATTTGCATCAGAGGCATTAAACGTGTTCCTGCAGCAAAAAATAACGCTTGAAGATTTCACTCAAAATCATCACTATCTGCGAGCTTTTACCAGTCTGGATGATTATGACCTGTGGGGAGCGATTAAAATATGGAAAAATCATAAAGACCCGGTATTATCGTTACTATGCAATCAGTTACTGGAAAGAAAGTTATTCCGAATAGAAATTTCCAGAATTCAATTTGATGAAGAAAAGATTGCTCAACTAAGGAGAGATGTGGCTAAAAATCTCGGATTGCCAGAAGAACACTCTGAATATTTTGTCGTAAACGGAGTTTTAAGAAACAGGGCATATCTTCCGGTTAGCAATAAAATAAATGTTTTGACCAAAAAGGGACAAGTACTGGACGTAGCCCAGGCATCTGACCTTCCCAACATAAAGGCTATAAGTAAAATAGTAAAAAAACATTATTTATGCTGGCCTAAAAATGTATCTTTGTAAGATGGTTCATAGTTAATAATTTGTTTAAATTAGTTTAATGGAATTTACAACAGGACAGATTGCCCATTTAATTGGGGGTGAAGTCAAAGGAAGTGATAGCCTGAAAATCAATAAACTGGCAAAAATTCAAGAGGGTCAGGAAGGTTGTATCTCCTTTTTATCCAACTTAAAATACGAACCTTATTTATATACCACCGAAGCTTCTGCTGTAATAGTTGACAAGAAATTCGTTCCAAAAAGCGAGGTAAAGACCACATTAATTCTTGTTGACGATCCATATACCAGTTTTACTACACTTTTAGAAGAATACCATAAATTCATTAGTTTTATGAAAACTGGTGTGGAGAATCCTTCTTTTATCGGACAAAATTCTACTACAGGAGAAAATATTTATCGCGGGGCATTTTCCTATATAGGCAATAACTGTCAAATCGGGAAAAATGTAAAAATTTATCCACAAGCCTATATTGGAGATAATGTTACAATAGGAGATAACACCATTGTTTTCTCAGGAGTAAAAATTTATTCAGATTCAAAAATCGGAAGCTATTGTACATTCCATTCTGGTTCAGTTATAGGTAGTGACGGTTTCGGATTTGCACCGCAACAGGATGGCACCTACAAAACTATTCCTCAAGTAGGTAATGTAATAATTGGAAATCATGTAGACATTGGCGCTAATACCGTAATTGATTGTGCAACTATGGGATCGACCGTTATTCATGACGGAGTAAAACTTGACAATCTGATTCAGATTGCTCACAATGTCGAAATTGGCAAAAATACAGTGGTCGCTGCACAATCCGGAATTTCCGGATCTACCAAAATAGGCGAAAATTGCGTTATTGCTGGTCAGGTAGGAATTGTTGGACATATTACACTGGCAAATAAAACTAGTATCGGAGCTCAATCAGGAGTTGGCAAATCTGTAACAACTGAAGGGACTGCCATTCATGGATCTCCAGCTTTTGAGTATAAGAAATTCCTGAAATCCAGCAGTGTTTTCAGAAAACTTCCGGAATTACAAAAAAGAATTGAAGAACTTGAGGAAAAAATTATAAATTTGCCGACTTTATAAGGTTAAATGAACGTAAAACAGCATACCATCAAGAGTCCCGTATCTATTTCAGGAGTAGGATTACATACAGGAGTAAAAGTAAACATGACTTTTGTACCTGCGCCACCCAATCACGGGATTGTTTTTCAAAGGGTTGATCTTGAAAACCAACCAATTGTTGAAGCAGACGTCGACTATGTAGTTGACCTGTCAAGAGGAACCACAATTGAAAAAAATGGAGCAAGAGTAAGTACAGTAGAGCACACGCTTGCTGCACTTATGGGATTGCAGATCGACAATGTACTCATCCAGATAGATGGTCCTGAAACGCCCATAATGGATGGAAGCTCTCTTCCATTTGTTGAGGCACTGGAGACTGTTGGATTTCAGGAGCAAAATGCCCTAAGAAACTTCTTTGAAGTTCCGCATAGCATCTTCTATAAAGACAACGAAAAGAATATTGAAATAGCAGCGCTTCCTCTTGATGATTATAGAGTTACCGTAATGGTAGACTATAATTCTCCGGTCTTAGGAAGTCAGCATGCTTCTCTTACAAACATCAACCAGTTTTCTAAAGAAATAGCATCATGTAGAACCTTCTGTTTCCTTCATGAACTGGAAATGCTTCAGAAACAAAACCTTATTAAAGGTGGAGATCTTAACAATGCCATCGTAATTGTTGACAGAGTTGTACAAGATCATGAGCTGGAGCATCTTGCTAAATTATTCAACAAAGAAAAAGTAGAGGTTAAGAAAGAAGGAATTCTAAATAACCTTGAACTACGTTATAAAAATGAGCCAGCAAGACATAAACTGCTTGATGTAATCGGAGACCTTGCACTAGTAGGTAGACCGTTAAAAGCTCAGATTCTTGCGGCCCGTCCTGGACATGCTGCAAACGTAGCATTTGCGAAAAAAATCAAAAAAATCATGAAAGAGGCATCTAAGAATCAGATCCCTCATTATGATCCAAATATGCCTCCGGTACTTGATGTAAATCAGATATACAAGGCATTACCTCACAGATATCCGTTTAAGCTTGTTGATAAAATATTTTATCTTGATGAGACAACGGTAGCAGGTATCAAAAATGTAACCATCAATGAGCCATTTTTCCAAGGTCACTTCCCTGGAAATCCTGTAATGCCAGGAGTCATGCAAATTGAAGCAATGGTTCAAACAGGCGGAATTTTAGTATTAAATACAGTACCGGATCCTGACAATTATTGGACTTACTTCCTAAGTATAGAAAGCTGCAGATTTAAAAGATTTGTAGTTCCCGGAGATCAGATAATATTCAAATGTGAGTTATTGGCTCCAATAAAAAGAGGAATTGCTAAAATGCAGGGACAGGCATTTGTTGGTAATAATCTGGTTTGTGAAGCAGTAATGTCTGCAAGTATTGTAAGGAAAGACACAGGAAAATCCCTATGAATCAACCTTTAGCTTATATACATCCTCAGGCAAAAATTGCCAGAAATGTTGTAATTGAGCCATTTTCGACAATTCATAAAAATGTTGAAATAGATGAAGGAACCTGGATTGGTCCAAATGTGACCATCATGGAAGGTGCCCGAATCGGAAAAAACGTTAAAATTTATCCCGGAGCAGTTATCTCTGCTCCCCCTCAGGATCTTAAGTTCTCAGGTGAAGAAACAACTGCTATCATTGGTGACAATTGTGTCATCAGAGAATGCGTAACTATCAATAGAGGTACTGTTGAAAAATACAAAACCGAAGTTGGTAAAAACTGCCTTCTAATGGCATATGTGCACGTTGCCCATGACTGTATAATTGGAAACAACTGTATCCTGGCTAATTCAGTGCAGCTCGCAGGTCACGTAACTGTAGACGATTATGCTATAGTTGGTGGTTCAAGCGCAGTACACCAGTTTGTCAGAATAGGCGCTCACGCTATGATCTCAGGAGGTTCGCTTGTAAGAAAGGATATTCCTCCATATACTAAAGCTGCAAGAGAACCACTAAGCTACTGTGGAATCAACTCTATCGGTCTTAGAAGAAGAGGCTTCAGCAACGACAAGATCAACGAAATACAGGAAATCTACAGAACTGTATATTTGAGAGGATATAACAATTCAAAAGCATTAGATCATATTGAAGTGAACTTTACTTCTTCAAAGGAGAAAGATGAGATTGTAAATTTCATCCGCAGCTCTGATAGAGGTATCATGAAAGGGTTCAGTCAGTAAGTAAAACATGAATATTATCGCTGAAAATTTAGGCAAGAGATTTGACCGGAATTGGCTTTTCAGAAATCTTAACCTGAATTTTCAGCGAAATCATTCCTATGCCATTACCGGTAGAAATGGTTCGGGAAAGTCTACTTTAATCCAAATACTTGCCGGCCTTTCCTCTCCCAATGAAGGAAAAGTAAAATATTTTTCAAATAATACAGAGATCTCTCCTGAGCATCTTTATCTAAAGCTCACTTTTACTGCTCCCTATCAGGACCTGATAGAAGAATTAACCTTAGAAGAAATTATTGATTTTCATCTCACATTTAAGAAATTCAAAAACAACCTTTCAAAAAGAGATTTTATTAAGGTACTTGGACTTGAAAAGTCCTCTGACAAAAAACTGATCTATTTTTCATCAGGAATGAAGCAAAGAGTAAAACTAGGCTTTGCAATGTATACCGAATCAGAAATACTTTTCCTTGACGAGCCTACCGTGAATCTTGACGCTGCAGGAGTAAACTGGTACAAAACTGAAATTCTCCAAAACATAAAGGATAGAATTGTGATTATCTGTTCTAATCAACCTTATGAATATGACTTTTGTCATGACATCATAAAGGTTGAGGATTTTCATAAATCCTGAAAATTTGGAACAAGACAGATACTCAAAATTTGTAAAGAGAAATGAAGAAACCTTTTGGATGATTGCATTACTGCAATTAGCCATATTCTTCCTTGTATTATTCCTTCCTTCTTTAAACAGGGAGAATCTTAACGAATTACTGACCTGGATTTGCCCTTCCTTTCTGTTCAGCTTCCTAATCGTATCCAGATTATATTACTATTCCAGAGTAAAAAATTTACTTAATGAAAATACTAGATTTAAAGTAAGATCCTTTTTAAGATTAAGTTTTAGGAAATGGATTATTATCCTTTTAGGAAATTTCCTTTGTCTGTTTTCTTACCTTTTAAATCACGATCCGACATTTTTGTTTCTCTTTGGAGTCGGGCTGTCCTCCTATTTATTTGCCAAACCTTCCGTACAGAGAATGACGAGAGATTTCAGAATACCTGCAACTGAAGTTCAGCCTCGTGAAAGCAGACTCGCATTTTTCATTCCATCACAAATCATTGCTTTTGCCATCTCTGCTTATTTCTTTAAGGAAATTGCATTTGCATATCAGGCAGGACAAGATCAGGATTTGGCATTATTAATAGAAAACTGTGTAACAGAAAGCGGGCTAGAAAGTTATTACCCTTCAGAAACAAAAAACTATTGTGAATGCACAAGCTCTAAGATTATGGAGAGATATTCCAACGAAGAAGTACAAGAGCATAATAAACTTCCTGCTTCACAACGAAATTATATTTACAAAGAAATTACAGACAGATGCTTTGTAGAAAACTTCAGACATGTTTTGGCTGACACATTAACTAAACGTTCTTACCGTAAATCACAGGCTGAATAGACTTTCTATTATTTTTTTTTTGACACAAAAAAAGTTGGACAACCTAAGCTGCCCAACTTTATCAGTTCTTGATAACAAATACATATTGCTATTTCACAATCGCTTTCAATGTTTGCACCTTACCGTTCTGAATAAGTCTGATCATATGCATACCTTTACCTTCAAGATCCACAGGAGTCTCAGGGGTATAAGCATTATCTTCGTGAATCAATTGTCCAAGTGCATTATAAATTTTAAGATCATATTGTCCCTTTCCTGAAATTACAATTCTTCCTTCAGAAGGGTTTGGATAAACTGATGATAAATGCTCTACAACATTTGTATTACCTGTGATAATTTCAGCTTTTATCTCCTCTTTTTCACCTGCCTCGTTCGAGGTCAGATACAGTCCTGATGCTAATACGGAATTTCCAGCGACACGTGCAGCAGGAAGCGTAATAGTGCAACTTACAGTAACTCCTTTAGACGCTTTCTCAGAGTAATAAACTGTTATCTGATTGGTATTAATTCCTGAAACAATTTCTCCTCCCCAGGCAAACCAAGAATATGTTGCATCAGGATAATTACTTGGCGCTGTGAATGTATAATAACCTTTACCCAAATTTAATGCATTCTGCCATGTAATTTCAAAGTCACGATTTAATACACGAATTTTGAATAAAGTGCTATCCTCATTGCATTCAGTATTTGTAGCTAGCACATAATAATCTCCTGGAGACAGATCATTGTCTGTAACTTTATTTTCATACTTTTCATCTGTAAAGAAATTAAACTCTGTACCATTATGATTAGTATTATGATCAAGATAAATTTCTTTCAGTACATTTTTATGGAAGATATTATTAAATCCATAATAATCTCCATCAATCATATAAACTAAAGTACCTCCATAACTATCTTTAGACATAATAACATCAGTTGTCATTAACTTTGTTGGTACCTTAGCTGCGAAAAAGTAGAAATAATTATTACAAATCCCCAAATCAATATTAGGCTGATAACGAATTTCAATCCGAGGAAATTTAGTTGATTTGTTCTCATACATTGTAGATAAATCAATAGCTGCAGGATTTATTGGAATTATATCATTGGGTTTTGCATTATCACTTTTATCCAGAAATGTCATATCTGCCAGTTCCTCTGCAGTAGCAAGATGTCCATCCAAATAAACATAAGGCCTTATATCTATAATATCATCTAAACAGACAGATGGCATGTTTCTAAGTTCCAGATTATGACAGGGACTCTCATCTACCTTCACAAACATTTCCTGTGAATGAACATCGGCAGCAGAACAAATAGCATAACTCAATCTCAATCTATAGATTCCCTTTCCAAGAGTAGTCCAGTCAGTAAGGTTTCTAACAGCAGTTTCAGGGTTTACACCATCATATAAAAACAATCGATCGTGAAAGTCTTCAGTATCTTTTCCAGTGCCCCAGAACTCAGTATTGGTAAGAAAATCCTTTAAGTAATTAACTTTAGCTCCTTGCTCTACTGTGTACTTTAGAGTATCCTTTGTAAAGTACCTTGTTGGAGGTACAATAATATTGAGAAATATGGAGAGTCCATTGTGACCATTAAAAGGTGTATTTTTTTTATCTATATAAATAGTTTCGTAATCACTGTATTTGAATGCTCCCGTGATTTCCGTTTCAGTTATAACAGAACCATTTAACTGAAGAATTCTATACTTACTCACATCATCATTCGGATCATTAAGATCTCTTATTCCACATTGAGAATAAATATCTTCAAGGGTAATCAAAGTGTCTGAGCATGAAGACATTCGATTTCCATTATCAGCTGTCACAAAAGTACCTGACGGCTGTGCTAATGCCATACCACCAAACAATACTTTGACGATGGATAATAGTAGTTGTTTTCTCATAGTTTAATGTTGGTTTGATAATTAAAAATTTACCCTCTAAAAGGTGAAGTGATCTTCTTTGTACGTTTATCAGGATTGAGGGTTCAAGTTATAAAGGTACAATATAATTCCCACTCAGATAGGCGACTTGTAGAGTCAATCCTGGTAATGAGGCCCCTATCTCTCTCGTTAAGAACCTTTTCCTATTATCTTGTGACAAAAAAAATTGAAGAAAAGTAAAAAAGCATTCCACTATAAAATATAAAAAAATAATCAACTAGATTCTAAACTTAACAGTTTAGAATCTTAAATCTTTATCCATTATTAAATCAATACAAGGTCAATCTCTATAGATTATCATAAAAAATCAGTCTAAAAAATTTCCTTATTCTGCATAACTCGAACGGAATTTCACTCCCCATTTACCATTTTCTTTTGTAACGATATACAGGGATTCATATACCCCTATCAAGCTTCCATCAGCGCGATAACGTGAAAAGCGGGTATCTACATGAACTTTATCTGATGAACCCTGCACAATATTTCTATGATCCCATTTGCTATGATGCCAGCCTGATTTTTCAAGTCTTATAAAAACAGAAGAATCTAATGTAGCACTTTCCAGAACAGACATTTTACCACTTGCTAAACGGTAATGAGGAAAATGGTATGTCAACTGCCATGCCTTTGCATCTTTTGAGTTAAAGGTATTCATATAGTCATCCATTACTTTTAAAACATCTTTTTTAACCTGTTCATTTACATCGTGTGTGCCTCTTGAACTATTATCATCTGAAACAAATGAAGCCCCTACAAATAATGTAGTTATAAATAAGAATACACAGAACATTGTATAATACTTCATAATTATTTGTTTTTATTTTATATAAAAAGGTGGAAGCTTTCATCTTCCACCTTTGGATAGTTACTCTTTTACCTCTGAAATATTTGGTTTTATTATTGATTTAAAAGAACCTCTGTTCAGGCAGTCAGTCCAATCAATAAGCGGATAAACATTATATTTTCTGGCTTCTGCGTCAAACAGGGCTTTCAGTTCCTGCAACTTCTCAGGATATTTAGATGCCAGATTTATGCGTTCATTAAAATCTTCATTCAGATTGTATAATTCCCAAACATCTTTATCAAAATTTCTTTCTACTTTATTTTCTCCAGGATACGAAATCAAGTCATAGAATGCAGGTGTATGAGCAGCTTCAGCCTTCCATCCATCTTTATATATAGCTCTTGAACCGAATATATTATAATATTGAACCGTATGCTTTGATGCAGCGCTTGCATCGTTTAATGAATATGCCAGACTTGTTCCTTCTATCGGTTTTTGTTGTATGCCTTTGATTACAGACTGAGGTTTAATTCCGGTCAATTCAACTGTAGTAGGAAACAGATCAATTAAGTGTCCATATTGAGTTCTCACCGTTCCTTTATCTTTAATTCCCTTTGGATAAAAGACAATCAAAGGATTCCTGGTTCCACCTTCCGAATTGGCATCTTGTTTCCAATGTTTAAAAGGAGTATTAGCAGCCTGTGCCCAACCAATAGGGTAATTAGTATAAGTCTCAGCTGAACCTATTTTCTCATAGTTCTTTAAGAGATCTCTTAGTATTTCGTCTTCAGGTACTGCATTCTTTGGTGCAAATTCACTTTGAATAACTCCGTTTTTAGCTCCCTCCTGACTAGCCCCATTGTCTCCTATGACAATGAAGATAGCTGTATTTTCAAGCTGTCCGGAATTTTTCAAATGACTTACAATTCTCCCAATTTCATGATCTGTATATTCGAGGAACCCTGCATATACTTCCATGAAGCGAGCATAGATTTTTTGTTCTTCCGGTTTAAGATCTTTCCATGCTTTCACTCTTGGATTGCGCGCTGGCAGTTGGGCTGTTGCTGGTACTACTCCAAGCTTCTTTTGATTTGCAAGTATCTGTTCACGGAACTTATCCCAACCCTGATCAAATTTGCCTCTATATTTATCGCTCCATTCCCTCGCCACCTGATGAGGAGAGTGAGTTGCACCTGGCGAAAAATATAAGAAAAATGGCTTATCAGGAGCTATTATCTTTTGACTGGATATATAGCTGATTGCTTTATCAGCAATTAACTCATTAAGATGTCTACCATCAGGTTTAACATGTTTATTATCCTCAACAAGGTCAGGCTTGTATTGATCAGTAGCTCCACTAAGGAAGCCATAAAAGTGATCAAATCCCTTACCTGAAGGCCATCTATCAAAAGGTCCAAGATCTGAAGATTCATCATCTGGGGTTAAATGCCATTTACCTAAAGCATAAGTATTATAACCATTTTCTCGGAAAGTTTCTGCTACAGTGCCTGCCTCTGAAGGAATATGGCCATCATATCCAGGAAAATCAGCAGAGAGAAAATCATGGGGGAATCCTCCCATATGAACAGAATGATGGTTCCTACCTGTTAGCAAGGCTGCTCTAGTTGGTGAGCAGATCCCTGTTGTATGAAAATTGGTATATCTTAAACCATTATTAGCAAGGCTATCAAAAGTTGGAGTATTGATCAATCCACCAAAAGCAGATGAAGCGCCAAATCCAACATCGTCAAGCAATATCCAGATCACATTAGGAGCCTCGACCGGGGCCTTCTTCAGATATGTGACTTTATCAGGCTTTGACTCTGAAAGTGTTTTACCAATCGTTCCTTCGAATGTCTTGTTCTGTGAAAATGCAGGTAAAGCAATACCTGCCCCCAATACAAGCATTGATGCAAGCTTTGTTGTTTCTCTTAAAATCTCTTTCATTATTTCCTTATTTAATGTAGGCATTTTGTAATTCCTGTATAACTTCTAATTCATTCTCCTCCTCTTTTACTTCAGGCCCATCTTTAGCAAGCTCACTACCTATAACAGGCGATTTGAATATTGGCCAAAGCCATTGTGCATACCATGGATCATCTTCATAGTTGGATATACCATATTGCTTGGGAAATTTCCTGCTAATATGAGCAGTACCAAATATTAAATCCCAAACAAAGAGAATACCGCCAAAATTTCCTTTATAATATCCAACCCCATCTCCATGAGAAGCCGCGTGGTGCGCATGATGTGTAGCTGGCGTTACTAATAACCTTTCCAGAATCCATGCAACAGGATGTAAAACCTTATATCGATATAACACCTTATCCCACTTCACACTTGTATGACAAGCATAAGACCAGACTGTCTGAAATCCATTAAACAAAAGGGCAGGTCCTCCAAGGCCCAGGTAGACTAAAGCCGCTGTAATATAAAACTGAGATAGAAAGGCAACATAAAAAATATTTTGTCTGGAATTCACCACAACACTCATGTATCTTGCCGAATGATGTGTCCTGTGAAACCGCCACAATACAGGTATCTGATGATGCAGACGATGATACCAGTATTGTGATAGATCAATGGTAACCAGAATAATAAAAAATCCAAGGGTAAATGGGATCCAGGCAAAGGCATCCTTAAGGCCTGGAAGGATAAAGGGTAATACCTTCAATGAAAAGAAGCCTATAAGTGCCGAAAAAATAAATCTTGGAACGACAAGACATACGATATCAAGTATCTTGTCGTTCTTAGACCATTTGCCTTCGAGCAAACCAAAGAATAATTCAACAGAACCGAGAATAAGGATAAATACCATTATCCCCCAGCCATTAAGATTTTGTATTGCTGATTCAAAAAACTTGATCATATGTATATTAGTTAATGGACCAGATTAGTAAAAGAATTGCAGCTGTGACGAATGCCACAGGTAAAATAAAAACCAGTATAGAGGCTAGTATTTTCTTACCAATGAGTATGATATCCTGTAAAATCATATATGTATTTTTTGTAATCAGATTGGGAAATAATTAAACTCGCCATTATTGTTATATTTCATATACATTACACTTGGCCAGCGGGGAGGCTGAACACTATTCTCCCATTTTATCAGTTCCTGTTTCAACTCTTCTACTTTCTCTTTATTCGTAGAAGCAAGGTTATGACTTTCCGAAACATCATTCTTCAAATCAAAAAGCAACGTTTGATTTTCTTTTTCATTGATGTATAATTTATAATCACCTTTTCTTACAGCCTTTGCAAATCCTACTCTCCAGAAAAGACTTTCATGAGGTCTCTCTTTCTTTTCACCATTCAGATATGGAATAAGATTTACCCCATCATAGCTTACATCATTTGGAAGAGATGCTTCGGTAGCGGCAGCAATTGTTGTAAAAAAATCAAGAGATGAGACAGGCTGATCAAAATCTATCCCTCCCTTTATTAAAGCAGGATATTTGATAAAGAATGGAACTCTGATACCACCTTCGAAATTAGTAGCTTTTCCAGCTCTTAATGGCTTATTATCCAGAATATGCGTATAAGTAGCTCCACCATTATCACTTAGAAATATTACTATAGTATTATTATCAAGATTTAACTCTTTTAACTTGCTGGTAACAACTCCAACGGCATCATCAAGTGACTTTACCTGAGCCTGATAAGCACGCTGAGTGCTGTCTTTTATTGAGGTCAGTAAATCGAAATCAGTTTTTTTGGCCTGCACAGGATCATGAGGAGCGTTGAATGCCAGATAGAGAAAAAAAGGATTATCTTTATTCTTTTCAATAAAGTCAGCAGCTTCATTTCCAAATCTTGTAGTCAGGTATTCTTTAACTTCTGTTTCTTTTCCATTTTGTTGTACAGCTCCCCAACCACTTCTCTTTTCTTTGAATACACTTTTATCCCAGAATAGATGAGATAAGTGACGCGATATCAACTGAGGATCGCTTGCCGCCCCATAAGTGGTGCCACCTCCAAGTATTCCATATGAATAATCAAACCCCTGCTTTGAGGGAATTAAATCTCCGCCTTCACCTAAGTGCCATTTTCCAATCCATCCTGTTTTATAGCCTCGTTCTCTCAACAACTCGGCTATTGTTATTTCCTGTAAGGGAAGCCCTTGCTTAATCTCTGAAAATTTCTTTACATCGAGATCTTTATCAAAGACCACATCAAACTTATTCAACCAGGCACTTACCTGTGAAATTTTAGCTTTATCAGCGTTTTCAATTCCCCAGGTTGCAGCAGATCCTACTATAAATTCAGACCCGAATCGTTGCTGGTATCTCCCGGTAAGAAGGCCAGCTCTGGAAGGGCTGCAATAGGCGGCACTTACATAACCCTGATTAAACTTCACCCCCTCTTTCCCCAAAGCATCTATATTCGGTGTATTGATTAATGTATTTCCATAGGAAGACAAATCATGATAGCCAAGGTCATCAGCGAGAATGATCACAACATTTGGCTTCTTACCTGAGCTATGGGAACTCTCAAATTTAGCATCAGTAATAAAGGACCATAATGCTGCTCCGGATGCAATTGCCAGGAATACTATACTTGCTTTTATTATTTTACTTTTCATATAACTCTTCAGTTTTGAAATTCCAGACATTATGCTTCATTCCTGCCTGTCTGCATAAGGAGACAGGCACTTGGAATGAGCATAGCAAAACATACTTGAAAATTTTTACCTCGCTCAACAATAATTACTACTTATCCCACCATAATTGTGGTACCTGATGATTAGAAGTTTTTGTTGGAATGTTAGAATTTAATACTTCTTCATTTTGAGGATATGGTAGTCTTCTAGGAATGCCTCCTCCTGGATTAGAAGCATGATCTCCATCAGAAAGCAGACTCAGCTGAGGATAACCTGTTCTTCTATAATCTACCCATGACTCAGGCTGAGAATATAAAGAAATATACTTTTGAGTAATAATTGTTTTGAGGTCTTTATCATAGTCCCCTGTAAGTACAGCCTTAGCATTGATATAAGCAGTTCTTTTTACCTCAGTTGCATTTGTATCAGCAGGATCTGAAACAATTTTATTAAATGAAGCACGTACGGCATCTTGCAAAGCAAGCTGCGCTCCTCCATCTGAAAGTATAAGCCTGGCCTCTGCCTCTATCAGTTTATTTTCTATGAATGATGTAAAAATAACCTGAGAAGTTCTTGAGGCTACGAAAGATCCTGGAGTTGAAAAAGCGATAACTCCTTGTGTAGGTAAACCTACATATTTCCCACCTGCAGGGTTTATTAAATAGGATCTTCTAGGATCAATCAGTGATACTGTTTTGTTCCCAGGATCAGTTGCTTCATTTCCATTCAGAAGGTTTACAATTGCTTTTCCGGCTACTATCCAATTTGGCCTGTATGAACCATATTGAAAAATAGGATTTGAAGTTGTTGGAGCAGTAGTATAAGTCACAGCCAAATCTCCTGCATTAGAACTAATACCTTTTGATGCATATGCTAAAGCTTTAGTTGCAGCATCCGTTTTATCAATCTTGGATAAATGAAGTGCATATCTAGCTTTTAAGGTCCATGCTGCTGCTATCCATTTACTCACATCTCCTTTAAAAATAACATCATCGGAAGATGGCACTATTCCTCCCAGATTAGCAGTTTTTGGTTTACTAAGTTCCTGAATAGCGGAATCAAGCTGAATCTGTATATTTGTATAAATATCCTGTTGCCTGTCATACTTTGGCAATGGAGAAGTATTGATCGTCAAGGCATCTGAATAAGGAATATCTCCGAACACATCTGTAGCCGTGCCTATTCCTACAACAAACAATATCCTGGAGATACCAGAATAATAAGGTAACCCTGAAGCTTTAGACTTATTAATAATAATCTTCAGGTTATATAAAGTGCCAGGATATAAAGCAGACCAATAATCATTGAAATAAGAGTTGGCTACTGTATAGTTTTGAACTGTCGATGCAAAGTCTATATTCCCTGCAAAGTGTTGATCATAAATACTCACATATGGCCCAAGCTGAGAGGCTTGTGCAAAGGATAATGATAACTGTGCTCCTGGTAATAGGGTATTCACAGACGCATCAGATGGCACATTAGGATTAATATTAGTTTCTTTAAGGTTGCATGAAAAAACCAGTACAGATGCTGCTATTCCCAATACAACCGACTTGACAGGCTTTATAATCCTTAAAATATTTTTAGTTTTTATAGTTTCCATTAACTTATTATTTTTTGATTGTCTCAATTGCCGGAAGTCCCGGTATTACTCTTCACTAATCAGTAATCACAATTAAATGATTAGAATACAATATTGACTGCAGCCCCATAACTATGCGTATTTGGAGGCGTCCAGAAATCCACTCCCGGGTTTGAACCAACCTGACCAGCTCTAACCATCATATCAGGATCTGAACCGGAATAATTTGTTTTTAAAAGGAAGTTTCTAGCTGAAAGCGATAAAGTAGCACCACTTATACCAAATCTTTTCAATGCTGTTGCAGGTAATCTGTAGCTAAGGCTTACATCTCTCAGTTTAATAAAATATAAATCCTTTTCAACGAACAGACTATTTGTCTGAAGTGTAGTTGAATAAAGCGCTTGAGTCTTCACTATCTCTATATCATTTGCAGATCCGTCGCTTGCCTTAACGCCTTCAAATACCATTTTCTCTCCCCTTGATTCAGTTGAAGCATCAGTTCCGTTAAGCACCATTTGAGATCTTGCAAAATTTAAAATATCAAAACCTACACGGGTATCAAGAAGGAATGAAAGAGAGAATGCTTTATAAGATATACTGTTTCTTAAGCTCGCATTAAACTTTGGGTTCGGATTTCCTATAGCTGTTTGAGAACCACTGACGAAAGGCTTTCCATAATTGGTACTTTCAGGATTATCATCAATGATTATCTTTCCATCTGCGTTTCTGACAAAGTCAGTTCCGTATATAATTCCGAAAGGCTGTCCTGCAACTGAAGCGTTGTTCAGACCATTTGAAATTTGTTCTACACCTGGAGCAAGCTTAACAACCTTACTCACATTTTTATAGTAGATAAAATTTACATCCCATGCAAAATCCTTGGTCTCCACTGGAGTTGCATCAAGGGACAATTCAATCCCTTTGTTCGTTACTACTCCAATGTTTCTTACTACTGCTGTGGCTCCACTTGAAAAAGGAACTGTTGCCGGAATGATCTGATCTTTGCTTTTGTTAGAGTAATAGGTTGCATCTATACCGGCTCTGCCTTTAAAGAATCTTAGTTCACCACCAATCTCGAAAGACTGAATTTTCTCAGGTCTTAAATTCTGATTGCCTTGAATAAGAGCACTGGACAAAGTTGTTGTTCCATTAAATGGTCCCTGATAAGTAGATTGCAGGAAGTTATTAGCCAGTGTTGTATTATTGTAATAAGTCTGAAGAGAGTATGGATCAGTGTCATTACCCACGACTGCATAAGTAGTTCTTAGCTTTCCAAAGGTGAAATAATCATTCTTGAGTTTAAGAGCATCTGTAAAGATAAAAGATGAACCAATTGAAGGATAGAAAAAGGAATTTTTACCTGCAGGCAACGATGAAGACCACTCATTTCTTCCTGTAAAATTAAGATATAGCCAACGCTTATATCCTATAACAGCATTACCATAAAGAGCTACCAGCTTCTTTCTCAGCGTTACTTCATTTGATGATATAATAGAAGCATTAGACAACATATATTGGTCAGGAACAATCAAACCATCACCTCTTGATGTCAATTGATACCTCTCTGAATTGTAATAATTCTGACCAAGGTTTACTGTAAGCTTCAAATCCTCATTCAGATTTCTTTCAGCAGAAAGTAATAAGTCATGATTGTAGTTTTTCTGAGCAAAATTGATAACGTTTACCAGCCCTTGACCCACTCCTGCGCTACCATTGGCAAATCCTGAGTTTCTATAATCTCTATAATAATCAATACCAGGTCTGAAGGTAGCTTTTAACCATGGTAAAAAGTTATAATCAAGCTGCGTATAAGCAATGAATCTGTTTACCTCGTCTTTTTGAGGATTTCTTTTAAGTGTCCAGTAAGGATTATCCCAGCCATTGCCCTGTGCAAAAGATCTGGAAGCACCCCATGGCTTTGCTGCAGTTGGAGCAAGCTGATATGCATCCTGATGTTCCCATGGTTTATCATATCCATTGGTTATATCAAAGGTTACAGGAGTATTGGCAAGGCCTCTCAGATAAGACGTAGGATATCCTCCACCCAGAGCTCTGTTACTAGAACCATCGTTAGCATAAGTAAGCCCAAGGGCTACCTTAAATTTTTCGGTAAAATCATAATCTCCATTGAACTTGGCTGAAGTTCTTTGAAAGTCAGTGGTCGGTATAATACCTGTTTGATACAGCCTTCCTAAAGATGCATAGTATGAACCATGCTCTGACCTGCCAGCAATGTTAACATTGTAATCCTGAGTAATTCCTTTAACAAAAAAATTCTTTTCATTATCATATCTGTTTACTGCCACGCCGTTTGAGTATGGAGAGCTTTTTCCTACAATAATTCCATTCTTATCATAGTCATAGGTTTGACCGGGCGTAGAAGCTAAAGCATAAGTAAGAGTATCCAGCAATGCTCCCCAGCTGTTTTGATTCGCCAGACTATATTGCCCTGCAGATCCCTGAGAATATTTTGTTTGACGAGGCTGAATGCGTCTATTGATTTCATCTATGGTAATGGAAGAACTTACACTTACCTGAAGTTTTTTATCTGTAAGGTTTCTGCCTTTTTTCGTATTAATAATTATTGCTCCATTTGCAGCTCTTATACCATAAAGCGCAGCTGCTGCAGGACCTTTAAGTACTGTGATATTTTCAATATCATTAGGATTAACGTCAATTGCTCTGTTTGAAGGTTGAGAAAGAGAATAACTATTCGTAATATTCCCGGCAAGGTCTCCAACGCTATTATCAATAGGAACTCCATCAAGTATATATAAAGGGTTGTTGTTCCCAAGAAGAGAGGCACTTCCCCTGATACGAATCTGTGAGGCACCACCAGGAGACCCACCACTATTGGTCACTTGAACGCCAGCAATCTTTCCGCTCAAAGCTGTGGTTACGTTAGGTTCTCCTGACTTTAAAATTTTGTCTCCTTTTATCTCTGTAATGGTATTGGTTATTGACTTACGTTCACTCTCAATACCGACAGCGGTTACTACGACTTCAGATAACTGCTGTCTGGATTTTAAATTAAAATTTAATTCTGCCTCTTCTTCATAAACTTCAACTTCTTTCTGAGCATATCCTGCATACTGAATCACAACAGTAAAAGGCAGTGGGGTATTCGTCTTTAATTCATATTCTCCGTTTTCATTTGTTGCTGTTCCTTCTTTTGTTCCCTTTATCTGAATGATCACCCCAATTAATGCTTCTTTAGTTGTTTCATCACTAATCCGTCCCTTCAGGACAGACTGAGCGAAGACAACAGAATGCATGGTTAACAGTGTAATCGTAGCTAATAATACTCTTATACTTTTTTGATCTGTAAATAATCTTCTCATATCGTTTTATAAAATTCCATCAATAATTATAGCATGAGTCAGACGCATGGATAAAGCTGCGCCATTTCGCAATATTCTTGCGTTTTAAAGAGACACAATAAAGTCTACTAGTTTGATAGGCAAATCTAAATCAACTTTACAGTTATTTACAATTCAGTCAGTTGCAATAAATGACACGTTACCTATAGAAAATCTAATTGAGGGGAAAGAAAAATAGTAATTCAACAAAAGTGATATTTGAAAATCTTCAATTATACCAAGGACAACAAAGGTTAATTGAATTTACGAATCAACATTTATAGATATTGTAAAAAACATGAATTCGATTGGTTAAACTACCACCAAAATAAACTCATTATTAAAAACTTACCTATCAAAAAATGTAATTATTAAAAATAACTATACTATTATTCATTTAAGCAGTAATTAATGTTATTACATCATTTCACTATAAACAGGCATCATCTTCGTTTCATTTTTTGCATAAAAAGATATTTCTAAAGCAAGATTCATTCATTTATGAATGGAAAAAGTATTCGCACAATTAAAGGAAACATTAAAAGAAAATAACTTTATGAAAATATATCTCTGATTTATTGCAGGTTTAAAAAACTTATATAACTTTGCCATTCACCATAGCTGGTTGAACATAAAAACACCCCCAACGTTTTTTGACCTTCTCAGACGGAGAAGGTTTTTTTTTGAATATACATATCACCATCCTGAGTTTATATAATAAGCTTAATTTCTTTCCTCATCTATTTATATTATATAATATTTCATATTGCTACCATCCTTCTTATAATTGCTTTAATTAAGCCATTAGCTTTACCCAACTTAAATACATCTATACGCAATCTATTTTAACTACTCTTCCTAAAACATTCTAATCAGAATAGTACTTACAGTAATTTCATTTAAAGTATTGAGCAATTCTTAGTTCGTATAAATGCAAAAAAAAGACCCGCCTTTCGGCAGGTCTTTTTTTATATGAAGTTTACTACTTATTACTGTTTTACAACAGACTTGATAAGGTTTCCAGACTCTGACTGGATATGTACAAAATACATTCCTTTGTTCAGATTAGACATTCCTACGTTCAAGGTATTTTCATTAGCAGCTTCGAATACAACTCTTCCAAGCATATCAACAAGCTTCACTGATTTGTTACCGTCAACTTTAGTCATATCAATCACCAGGTTGTCAGTTGCAGGATTTGGATAGATCTCAACCATGCCGTTCAATGCTTTGCTAATAGAAGTGATAGCAACTACTTTAACATTAACATCAGAAGTTACAGCAGTACAAGGAGTATTTCCGGCAACTGTATATCTGAATGTATAATCTCCTTTTATTGTAAGACCACTTGCAGTTACAGAAGCAGAGTTTGCGGAAGGGCTATAAGAAACATTTACTCCTGAAGGACCATTAAGAAGACTCCATGTTCCGGTAGCGGAACCTGTAGCTGAAAGATCAACTGTAGGTCCTTCAACAGCGGTCTGAGCTGATCCTGCATTTGCCGTTGATGGAGCAACGATAGTAACATTTATAGGAGTACGAGCACTTTCGCAACCCGGGTTAGTAGTAGAAACCTGGCTTACATAGTATGGTTTCACACCTACTGTTGCAGTTGAAGGAACTGGAGCAACATCAGATGCTGTTCCACCTGTTGCATCTGTATACCATTGTAATTTATTTCCTGAAGCAGCTGCGCTAGCAGTAAGTGCAACAGCCTGAGCTCCCTGGCAATAAGAAACATTCTGAGCAGTTACTGCACCAGGAGTTGTACAAGTATTTTCAACTGTAACAACTACTTCAGATGTAGCTGCTGTACAAGAACCAGAACCAGCTACAGTATATCTGAAGGTATATTCTCCGACAGTAGTCAACATTGATGTTGTTACAGTAGCACTAGCAGCAGAAGGGCTGAAAGTTACAGTAGCACCAGTTGGGCCAGTTACAAGGCTCCAGGTACCAACAGCAGTTCCAGTTCCTGTCAATGATGTAGTTGTTCCTAATGCAACAGTTTTATCTGCACCAGCATTTGAAGCAGTAGCTTCATTTACTGTAACAGTAATAGCTTTACGAGGACCTTCACAAACATCAGTGCTTGGAGAAGCCTGGCTTACATAAAATTTATAAACACCTGCAGAAGCAGTAGAAGGAATTGGAGCATCTTCAGATGCTATTCCGCCTGTCTCAGAGGTATACCATTTCAATACTAATCCAGCATTTCCAGTAGCAGTTAATGCAGCAGGAGTAGCATTCTGGCAATAAGTCTTATCAGAACCTGTTGGAGCAATTGGAGTAGTACAGATGTCTTTTCCAAGAGTCGGATCACCTAATTTTAGACCTTTAAAAATAATTGTCTGATCAGTGAAAGCTTTAGGAGCATATGTAGGAGCACCAACATCTGCACTATTAACAGGAATTATAACAACCTCTGCAACTTTGGTAAAGTCAAAATCAGTATTATTTGTGTTTATATCTGCAGGGAATGTTGGTGAATTTGGATTTTTGATGGATAACGCCTGACTAAAATCAAAAGTAAATAATTTTGAATCTCCAGGGGCCAAAGCTACAAAATCCGGAGTTACGTGGTTTTTGCTGAAACCGATTTCGTATTTGTACCAGTTTGAAGTTAACGTTTCATTCAAAAACTTTTTATTGATCGCTAATACAGTTCCATCAGCATCTTTCATTTGGAATTTCAAGTCAAATGAATTTGTATTCGTTGCAGGAGATTGAACTGTCACGCTTAATACAGCATTTTTAGACAAGTCCAATGTATATTTCTTTTTAACTCCGCCTTCGCAATACTCTCCAAAGTTAAAACCAATAACGTTGTATGAATTTGCTGCCTGAGAAAGTAAGTAACTCAAAGTACCATCTCCTGCCCTTGTTGCTTCAGCTTTGAATGGAGTAGAAGCAACTCTTTCTTCAAACCAGTATACTCCAGCAGCTGCTGCAGGAGAAGCTACAGAAACAGAAGCGCAGCTGGAAGCATTGATACCACCTGTCATTTCTGAAAACTGCGTTTTCGCCTCAAACTGGTCTGTGATACCAGTGGTAGCTACGTTAGAGTTACCTACTATACTTATTACATATGCCGGAGAAGCTCCAATTTCATTTCCTGCAGCATCAAAAGATTTTGCTGTGATGGTATGTCCACCAGCAGAAAGGGTTGTAGTTGTATAGCTATATGGGGAAGTAGTAGAAGTACCCAGAGCAGTTGTTCCATCATAAAATACAACTTTAGCTATTGTACCGTTAATTACCGTAGTAGCAGCAGTAATTGTAACCGATTCCCCCTGATTATATTGAGTCTTTCCTCCTGAGAAAGAAAGCGATACAGAACCTGTTACTGGATTTGAATTACATTTACCTACTAAATAAGCTTTTACAAGTGCTCCAGACTGAGTCAGCTGATTACTTGCCCAACTAGACGCACTTTGTGTTCCAGGAGTTAAAGCTGCTGATGTTTCTGATTTATTTCCGATAGACCAGTTACAGGAGCTAAGCTTATTTGTTTCCAGGTAATTCCACCATACTTGAGATTCAGCAGCATCAAAATTACCATTTCCTGATGCGTGACAGGTTCCATACTCGGTAACAAACAAAGCCACTCCTTTACTTAAAGCCTGAGTAGCTTTTTGTCTCAACCAATCTCTATGTGTATATGAATAATAGTGAAGAGTATAAGCAATGTTGGTACCAGTTACCTGATCATTTGCTGCGATATCAACATCCTGAGAATAGTTTCCTGTTCCGCAGATAATGATGTTGTCATCAATAGCTCTGATCGCACTGATCACTGCGTTATGATAAGGTTTGATTGTTCCTGACCATGATTGAGCAATTGGCTCATTGTATGGTTCATACAATACGTTCGGGTAATTTTTATACTTGTTGGCAACTTCGGTAAAAAAAGCAATTGCCTGGCTCTGATAATTTTCTGCTTTGTGAGTATGAAAATCTACAACAACATAAAGACCATATTTGATACAAGCGTCAATTACAGCATATATCTTTGCCTTTTCTCCGTTCGGATTACCGATATAGTTATCGTTTCCAGTTTCAACAGACATTGCAGCTCTAACTACATCGACACACCAATTATCTCTTAAGTTTTTAACTGTTGTTTCGTTATAGAATCCAGAACCTTCCGGATAACCGCTCCAGAATAGCGACATACCACGAAGTACTACCGGGTTACCATTACTATCGGAAACCTTTCCATTAAAAATTTTAAGTTGTTTATACTTATCTACCGGAGACCCCGCTGGAGCCTGGGCATTTGCAACAAGGATGCTGCAAAAAAACATAGCAAAGGCTATGAGCTTTGTTTTGTACATGTTTATATTCATAAGATCTAATTTTCGAATTTACGAATGTAAGGATTTGATGAATTAATTCAAAAAATAATCATTAAAGTGCAATCCTTAACTATAAATGAAAGAAATTGTTTAGAGATCTTAATTTTTAAACTTCAGACAACCAAAAATTTGTATACAACTACAAAACAAGCAATTAGCCCATAAAATCAAATTACCCAAACTTACATTCCGACAGTTTAAACAAAAAGTAAATTCTTTAAAAAATTCAATTAAAAATCCAGATTTAAATATTTTCAACTTTATAGTTTTATTTCAATTAAACATCAAAGATTAAAGTGATAGAATCGCTTTAATCTTGTCAAAACTATGCCTTAACAATTTTTTTCAGAAATTACACTTCCGTTATTCAAACCAACACGACACCAACAGATTCCACTTTTTAAATCATCATCTTTTATTAAGCAATTCCCTTTTTTTACATCTACATTTTTCAGATTTGCCCCGAGGAATTGTACAACTCTTATTGAGATTTTACCGAAAAGTGAACAAAATAACGACCCAAAAACACAAGAGTTTATTCATTACCGAAAGAATCAGGAATATCATTTCGTCTGAACAAGCTTCCCTTCTTTTGTATAATAGAGTTTCACTTTTCTTTTCTTTTTTTCAACTTCAATGATATAAAGCTTTCCACCCTCTTTTTGATGAAACTCTTCCGTATCTTCCAACTTCCACTTTGCATATTCAGAAAGAGAGAAAGCTTTTTTCACATCAGAAGCCATGTCTTCCATGTCTATATCTATTTCTGTTCCTATATAAGTACCATCAGGACGAAATATTGCTTCCATTTCTTTTCCTTTATTCATAAATTCTGCTTCATAAACATTTTCCTTTTTCTCTAACTCCCATTCATAGACAAACATATTAGGATACAATTCATAAAAGCTATTTCTGACAGCATCTGGTACATCATTCTCTGGTAACTCCTGTCCAATGACGTGTAGATTCATGATAGACATAAGACCTGCTGTGATTATTATCTGATACTTCATTTTTTTTATTCTTATTTGGATATTCATCAAAACCAACAATAAATTATGCTTAATACTCTTTTATAACTCATAACTATAACTTACTTCTTCTCCAGATATGTTGCCAGTTTAGTCAAGTCTTGCTTCATAAGAGTAATATTGGCTTGCAGCTGATCAAGCATTCTGGCTCTGGCTTTCAGGCTTTCAGAAGTATACAGACCTCCTTTACCAAAAAACAATGATATCATATTCTGTTTATGTTTGTTTTCATTTTTTTCCCATTCATAAATAGCCTTCCAGCCTTTCAGGATTTGAACCCTAAGTGAAGGCTCTTCGGGTTTCTTAGGATTGTAATAATTGAAATAATACCAGACATGCGCCGGAAAAAGCAGAGAGGTTTCTTTTCCATTCCATATCTCTTCCAGGTGATTCCGAGGATGATAAAATTCCACTTTTGGTTTAGATGTAAAAATCATGAAGCCCAATACCGCTTCAGCAATACTGCCTCCAACTTCTATTACATATTCCATATTTTTGTTTTCATCAGTGGCAAATAAAATTCCTGAAGTAATTGTTGCAATTGCACCTACACTGATAGCAGCCACAGTTAGCTTTGTTTCTCTGTCATCCTCTCGTTTTTTAAGGTAGTAGGAAATCTGATCAGCCCTTTCTTCTTCACAGTCAATTTCAGAAGCAACTGCAGATATCTCAAGAGAAGCACGCTGAATAGCATTAGAAAGCTTTCTGTCTAAATCCAGTATGTTTATTTTGTTTTCGATACTTGGAGTTGAATTGTATTTTTTTTCTGCTTCTACATACTCTGAAAGCAAATCTATAATTCCAATTGAATTTGCTATTTTCAAACCTCCTTCCGAAAACCTTACCAAAAGTGCAGTATCCAAATTTAGATTATAAAAAGGCTCAGGAAAGTCTTTTACAGTGTAGTTATATAGATTCTGCTGATTACAGTTAGAATTCAGCTCTTGTATAGAAGATATTTTCGAACTCTTACATGAAAAGAGGATAAGTACAGGAATTACAATTCCAAAATACTTAAATATTCCTTTAACTCCCTTTGAATACATATTGAAGGAAAACGGTCTTTCATTAAATTGAAAAATGTAATAATGTTTTAAAAATAGAATTCAATTCTGGAAAAAATTAGAAAGAAACCTTCTTATGAGGTTTAGAGAGATAAAAGTATAAAAACAGACCTGTTATTCAATTATCGAAAAATGAGGTATAGAACCACCAAATACAACAGTTTCCTGATAATCAAACAAACAGGTCGTTTTATTTAATAAACCGGATAACAACAAATCGGAACTGATGATTGAACCACCAAATGCACCAGTATCTAAAATGAAATTCCCAGGCTATATCATAGAGCATATCAAATGATGGGCAACTGAGCTTTATTCAAAATTCAATACCCTACCAACTCGATAGACAAATATAAAATATAATAGAGGCGCATTGCAAGCCTTTTTATATCTTTTCGAGGAGATTACCTAAATCGATTATTTATTAAAAATTAAAAGCCTTTACCAAAATAGGTACCCCCTATCTGGTAAAGGCATTTCAATATTATTTAATTAGCAGTTAAAGTTTTTCCTGTGATTTAACCAATTTCTTTAATCTCCATTTAAAAAAGCTGAAATAAATACTTGGCAATACAATCGGAATTAGAAACAAGCAAGTCAGCAAACCTCCTATAATTACTGTTGCCAATGGCCTCTGAATATCTGATCCGATACCATTGCTTGAAGCTGCAGGAAGTAATCCTATCAGAGCCACAGTAATCATCATCAGAATTGGTTTTATCTGAACAAGTGAAATTGAAATTATTCTTATCCTAAGTTCTTTCAGGTCAGTATATCGGGAAGGCGAATCCTTTAGCTCCCTGTTATAAGCAGAGACAAGTAATACTCCTGCCATAATTGCTACACCAAATAATGATACAAAACCTACGCCTGCTGATACATTAAAATAATAACCTCTCACCCAGAGAGCTGCAAGACCACCAAGTATTCCAATTGGCAGGCAAAGAATTGTTATCAGCATACTGATTGCATCCTTATATAGAATAAACAGCAACAGACTTATCAGCAGCAGGGTAAATGGAATTGTGTATGATAATTGATTTGTAACCCTGTCGAGGTTTTCAAATTGGCCACCCAATGCAGTTTTGAACTTCCTGGGCAGCTTCATTGCTTTTAATTTTTTTGCTACCTCTTTGGCAAAGCCTCCCTGATCTCTTCCTCTTATATTCGCTCTTACAGTTATAATCCTTTTGCCTTCAACCCTGTAGATATTTGTTTGGCCATCAACCATGCGGATATCTGCCAGTTCGCTCATAGGTATCTGACTCCCGGTAATAGAAGGTACCAACATTTTCTTTACATCCTCTATAGAGCTTCTGCTTTCTGGCAGGAATCTGATTACAAGATCAAATCTTTTGGTCCCTTCATAAACAGTACTTATTGTTTTACCCCCGATTGCGGCTTCGATCATGAGCTGAATATCGCTCACATTGATGCCATATCTTGCTGCATTCTCTCTGTTAATATTCACGACGATCTGTCCTTGTGGCCCTTCCTGCTCTATACCTACATCGCTGGCACCTGGTATTTTTTCTATAATTCCTTTTACTCTGTCTCCTACGCTTCTGATCTCCGTAAGATTTTCTCCAGCAATGGTCACCGCAAGGTCGGCTGCACTGCCGTTAACCACTTCAGTCACCTGATCGATAATAGGCTGACCGAATGCAAAATAAGCTCCCGGAAATGCTGCCTTAAGTTCATTCTTTAGCTGTAAAACAAGTTCAGCTTTTGAAGTATCATTAACCCATTCGTTATAGGGATTAAGATTCATAAGAATTTCAGTCCTATTGGCACCGAAGGGATCTGTACCTTCATCGTTTCTCCCTGTTTGAGTAAGAATGCTTTTAACCTGCTTGTGTTTTGCAATAATTCTTCTTATCTCAGGAGCCAGCCTAGCGCTTTTATGAATTGAGATTCCGCTGGGCAGATTACATCTGAAGAAAATAGATCCTTCATCAAGAGGAGGCAAGAATTCAGTACCTGTGCGAACTGCAAGAACACCGATGGCAGCAATAATCAGGAAGATTAAAAAAAATCCAAAATTGGGAATACGCATTGTTCTTATGAGCGTTAATTCATAAGGATTAATTTTCTTAAGGGGGCTAATCGCCTTTCTTCCAATTTCTGCTGCAGATGAAAAAATATTTTTTCTGGTGTTATAAAAGCCATTTCCGACTTCTTCAAATTTCTTTTTATAAATAAATGAGATAAGCACAGGCACCACTGTAATCGAACAGATAAATGAGCCTAGTATGGCAAATGAAATAGTGAAGGCCATTGGAGAAAAAAGCTTCCCTTCTATTCTTTGCATTGCAAATAAAGGTGTGTATGCTATTATAATGATAGCCACTGAAAAGAATAACTCCTTTCCGATCTCCTGGGCAGAATGGGTTGTAAAATTATAAATCCCACCTTTTCTTTCTCCTACAGGGGCCGATTTAATAGACCTCACCAAGTGCTCCACCATAATACATGCTCCGTCAACAATAATTCCAAAGTCAATTGCACCAAGAGAAAGAAGGTTAGCCGGAATGCCAGTTATTTTCATCATAATAAATGAAAATAATAGTGCCACAGGAATAGTAATAGCTACAACCAAAGCAGAGCTAAAGCTGCCCAGGAATAATACCAGGATAATTACAACTATAGTGATTCCTTCAATTAGAGTATGAGATACCGTCTCAAGTGTAAAATCTATCAGATTGGATCTGTCATAGATCACATGAATCTCAACTCCTTCTGGCAAATCATTACTGATTACCTCATTGAGTTTTTCCTTAAGCCTTTTCAAGGTTTCTTTGGTATCTTCTCCCCTCTTTAATAATACTATGCCTTCCGTACCAGAATTTTCACGTATCCCTTCTGCAGGAATTGAGTAACCTAGTATACCGGACGGATAAGGGGGGCCAATCTCGATACTTGCAACATCTTCCAGAAATACCGGAACACCTCCGGAAGATGAAATTACTATTTTCTTGAGATCATGAACATTCGTAACAGCACCAATACCTCTGACAGCAAAGCCTTGTTCACCTCGTTCAATTATATTACCTCCTGTATTCAGGTTATTGTCTTCAACAGATGAGATAAGATCTTTTAGCGTAAGGTTATATTTCTTTAATCGTTCCGGGCTGGTCAAAACCTGATATTGCTTCAGGGGACCTCCAAAAGAACTGATATCCGCAATACCGACTGTTTGTAATAGCTTAGGAATAATTACCCAATCATTAAGAGTCTTGAGATCCATAGGTGTATAGTTCTCGTTTCCCCTAACCACATATCTCAGAATTTCTCCTGTGGGGGAAGAAAGAGGCCCAAGCTCAGGCGTCACTCCGGGTGGAAGCTCAGCATTCTTTAGCTTTTCTGAAACATATTGTCTGGCAAAGAAATCTTCAACGTTGTCATCAAAGGTAAGCTGCACCACAGATAATCCAAAGATTGTTCTTGACCTTCTGAATATAACGCCAGGTACACTATTCAGACTTCTTTCAATAGGCATTGTCACTTGTTGTTCAACCTCTTCTGCTGCCCTTCCCTGATATTGTGTTATAATAACAACATTGGTATCAGATATGTCCGGATAAGCTTCTATCCTTAGAATGGTATATACATATATTCCCCCCACAATGATGGCAAGAACACCGGCGATAGGCACCCATCTGTTCTTAATCGAAAATGCAATAAGTTTTGAAATCATCTTGTCAGGTAATTAATAGCCAAAACTTAAACCTTTCAATAACATTGCACCCTCATAAACAATGGAATCGCCCTCTTCTATTCCGTCCAGCAGAATAATATCTTCGCCCATTTCATTTTCAGTAATGACTTCCTTGCGCTTAATAATGCTGTTGTTTTTTACAAAAACATAATTTTTTCCTTCAACAGATATTACAGATGAAACCGGCACGGATAAAGCATTTTCTTCTTCGATAGGGAATTTTACTTTAGCATACATACCTGGCTTAAATCTTTCCCCAGGATTAGCAAGAGTAATTCTCACCTTTGCTGTACGTGTCTGTTTGTCGAGAACATCTCCTACTGCAGTTATCTTACCAGTGAATCTTTCACCCGGATAAGATGTAAAAAGTACCGTGCAAGATTTACCATTTTCAAGACTTCCGATAATATTTTCAGGGACGTTTGAAATAAGCCAGATGTTGCCAACAGGTATATCTGTCATTGTAACAGGGTCAAATCCACGCATCCGTAATTGGCCTTCTTTTTCGGCCATTTCCGTTGCAGCGTCAGTAAGCCCTGTTTCTGCCTGCTTCAGCTCGGTGCCAGTTGCTGCCTTGTGTACATACATATCCTTTACCCGTTGCAAATAATCTGAGTCTCTTTTATAATGTGCTACACTTTGCAAGTACTCTGTATAAAGCTGATTCAACTCTTCATCGTCAAACAGAATAATGGTATGCGCCTCTTTTAATCTTGGCCTCAGAATACTGGCGACGACAGTAGCAGGAGCCATATATTCACTGTTAAGAGCTTTTTTCTTTGCTACCATAGTTTTAAATACTCCATTTTCACTTTTCAAAACTATGACCTGTCCATTATTCTTGACAACAGGGTCTAAAAAATCACTATTACTTGTTTTCTCCTCGTTTTTGGAGCAAGAAACAATCAACAGAAATATGATTATATAAATAATGTTTTTATAACCGAACATAAACCAATGATATTAAATTGTTAATCTGTCTAATATTGACGCCACATACAACAATTCAATCTGACTTCTTTTCAGATCATATTGCGCCTGGTTGTAAATGAGCATGGCATCATAAAAAGTTCTCTGCGCTTCCAGGAAATCAATGATAGTGGTATTGCCTTTCAGATAAGCATACCTGACTATCTCAAGCACCTCTTTAGATTGATTTAAGATCAATTGAACCTGAACTACATTGTCCTTTTTCTGAAGATAGGTGTTATAATTATTTCTCAACTCAACCATCACTTGAAGTTTCAATGCCTCCAAAGCTACTTCAGACTTTAGCTTCATTACTTTGGCCTTTTGAATCTCACCTTGATTTCTGTCAAAAAAAGGAATAGGTAAAGTGAGATAGGTCCCATAGTATCCAACTGAATTCTGAGGATTGTAAATACCTCCAGCTTCTATGTTTGGCATTGCATAGGCTTTCTGAAGTTTCTCATTGACTTTACTCAGATCCTTTTCATAATTCGAAGCAGCAATATCCGGTCTTTTCTCAAAGGCAAGTTTAAGCATAGTATCCAATGGTTCTATCAACGACTCTGAAAACAAGCTATCGGAATCTTCAATTAAAACCGAATCACTGGTACCTAAAAATATCTCAAGCGTTTTAAGCTCATTAAGGTAGGTCCTCGTGGTGTTTCGTTCCTGCAAGGAATATTGTTCGAACAGGATTTTAGTTCGGATCAATTCAGATGGTGTGATTACCTCATTTTTCAGCCTTACCTTATTAATATTGACTAGCGTATCAATATTGGCTTTTACTGTTTCCAGAAGATTCAGATTCTTTTTATAAAGCCAGAGTTCGAGGTATTTGAGCGACACGTTCAATAACAAACTACGCTCTGTCTCCTGAATATTCTTTTTAGTGATATAGGAGTTTACCTCAGCATATTCTATTTTATAATCTCTTTTGTGAAATGTCTGAAACTGCTTGGTAAATTGATACCATACCTGCCGATTGGTGGCATTTAAATAACCACCTGCTTTTTCAGGGTATGGATTGTTTCTTGCAGCACCAATCTGAAGAAATTGATTATTAAATACGGGATTTGGTCTTAGTCCTGCAGATACAATATCAGCATTTGCCATCGAGGAATCATAAACAACAGCTTTCAAAAAGAGGTTGTTTTTTCTCGATAAACTTAAAGCCTCTTTGAACGAAACCTTTGTTTGGGCAAAAACAGAATGTACGCATAGAATAAAAACCAGATAAATGTTTTTCATTCTGATGGAATAATTTAAAAGAAGTAATAAAAGGGATTTTTGTTTTCTGAATGAGGTTCAGAAATTTAGTCTATTCAGGAAAGTACCAGCAGTGAAATGTATCGAGGAACACCTTTCCTGTAAGAGATAAAATTAAGTTCTCTTATATTTTCTGATAGAATCTTACTATTGATCTGATCTTTGGGAAATAAAAAATCTACATCTAAAAATGGAAGTACGACAAAGCAAACCTTTATAAAGGAGACTGATTCTTCTTCCGGAGAAATCTGATAATCATATTCATCATCATCCTCATCTTCCGGATTTGAATCAGACATACCAAAAATATCTTCAAAGATTAATTCAGTAACCGAATTAATCTCTTCTTTTTCCAGACTCTTCCTGCCCGAAAGGGAAGAAAATTCCGGAAACAAGAGGCTTGAATTCAGAATAAGAATTACAAAAAGATATTTAAGAATCTGAAAATTCATTTTAGTTATACAAAACTATCCATTTTACAGAAATATTAAAATCCGTTTTTTACCGAAGTTCCCCGTCAATCTCAATAAAAAACAATTCTGAATTATTTTTTTCCTATAGCAACTTTTATCTATTCTGTATTTCTATAGTGACTATTGTTCTGAAGGTATACGGTCATTTACTACATCAGGACAAATTGTCAATACTTTTTTTTACACACAGATTATAGGATTTCTTCTTTGGAAGATAAAGAAGTACTCTTAAAGTTATCAATATGACAAAAGACAAAGTGTACAAAATTGAGAGGGCAGTTGTATCTTCAATAACTCCGTCAAATAGAAAGTGCAAGGGGCCCGCTATAGTTGGCCCGAATTGTAGTTGTTAAAAATTTACTTTCCGGCAAATAGATTTCGATACTTATAACGCCTATTTGCCGATTTTAACTTATGGTTATAGCTCCTCTGCTTCTCCCCTCAGTCAATTGTGGTGGCAAGTACTTTAGAGCTGAATAGTTTATCTCCTTAGATGGAGTAAAGCCACTTTGTCGGCAGGCAACTACTTTCAAAGTGTTTTGTAAAAACTGTGCCTTCGTGGAACTTCTCTGGATTTTCCCATTGAAAGTTTTAGGAATGGAGGAAGGGAATGTTAGGCACACCATAGAAGGCTCTATACCATTTATTGTAATAACTTCGGTCCGTATTTTTTCCAGAAGCTCTTCCAGATTCACTTTATTTACAGCATCTCTAGAAATTTCCTGTACTACGACTAAGAATTCTTTATTCTCCCTTGTTACTGTAAAAGCTGCACAGCAACCTTTTCTTAAAGCAGGATGACTATGAGATACGCTGTATTCAATATGATGCGGATAATGAAATGCACCATTTAATACAATAAGATCTTTCAACCTTCCAGTTATGAACAATTCATTATTTTTAATAAATCCAAGATCCCCTGTTTTGAAGAATTTGATTCCATTGTAAATTTTATAAAAAGACTCTTTTGTGAATTCTATATTGTTATAATAATTCAAAGTAAAACATGGATCAGCAATCAAGATTTCTCCGACAGATCCATCTTCAAGCTTCTGGCTGCTTTTGGAATCAATGATCATAATCTGATAGTTATTCAGAATATTACCACTACTTGTGAGCTTTACGCTATTACCTCCATGGGGTGTTTCAACTGCGATATTATTTCTGAAAAGAGTTTTACTGAAGGAGCATGTTGTTACTCCTTTTCCGATGCTTCCTGCAGATATAAATGAGCTAGCCTCTGTAAGTCCATATACAGGAACAAAAGCTTTTGAAGAAAATCCACAAACGGCAAATTTATTTATAAATCGTTCCAGAGTTTCCTGTTTTACTGGCTCACCACCATTAAAAGCGACTTTCCAATGTCGCAAATCAAGTTCGGCAAGCTGTTCATCCTTGATTTTATGACAACACATTTCAAAGGCATAATTCGGCCCTCCGCTAACTACTTTGCCTTTGAGATTACTTATTTCCTTTAGCCAGTTGAAAGGTTTTTTGATAAAGGTTAATGGAGCCAACAATGTTGTTTGTATGCCTGAAAAAACAGAAGCTATAATTCCTCCTATGAGTCCCAAGTCGTGATACGGATGAAGACAGCTTACCAAATGTGTTTCAGAGTTTAAATCAAAAGCCTTAATAAATTGCAAAGAATTTAAATAAAGATTTCTATGTGTTACTTCTATCCCTTTGGAAAAGCTTACAGTTCCTGATGAATATTGTATCAATGCTATTTGATTATTGCTATAGGAATCTTCCTTTTTTTTCCTGAAAACGCCATTTGCCTTTATTAGATCTGAAGGTATCCAAGGTAAATCGTACAAGGCTTTAAGTTTTCTCTTTCTTTCTATTTCAGCGGAATTTTGCATTCTTGTCTTTGACTCAAAATCATCCAGTGTGGAAAGTACAGAATTAGTGCAAAGGACAAGGTTAGGGTTGCAATCGTCAGCAATAGTAATAAGACGATCAATATTTTCGCTATCAGGAGGATAGGCAAGCACCGGTATAATATCAGCATATAGACATGCGAAAAAAGCGACTATAAAATCAATACCTGAAGGATATAGCAGCAGGGCCTTATCTCCTGAGACTGTCTTTTCCTTTAGCGCAAAGGCAAGGGTTTTAGCCTTTCGCCCCAACTCTTTATAAGTCAGAGAAACATATCCTTCCTTAATTTCATGTAGAAATCTGAATGCTACAAAATTTGGTCTTGAAGTAATCAGCGAATCCAGCTTGTCTGTGAGAAAAATATAATCTTTTGCTGTCGTTTCCATATGGTTTGACTTTATTGACTTGTCAAAAGTAGAGACGATGAATTGCAAAATCCATACGGCAAAATAAGGATTTGAAAAATATCCCATTTTACGGGAGGAGTGTGACTCAGCGGAAAGCTGAAAGCTTAAAGCGAAAAGTAAAAAAAGCAGCATCAGTTAGGGCAGGAATAATATTCACAGTAACCCTACTGATGCTAATGACTTTAACATTCTCAAAATTAATGGAGTTATACGATCTTGACTTTCAGCTTTAAGCTTTAAGCATTCCGCTTTCCATTATTGCAGTTCTAATTCTCCTTTGGGCAAAAAAACTTTAAATACAGAACCCTCGCCTTCTACACTTTCCACATCTATTCTTCCACCAGCATTTTCTATGATTCTTTTAACTATATATAGTCCGACTCCACTCCCTTCTACATGATCATGAAATCTTTTGAACATATTAAATATCTTATCTATATTTTCCGCCTTTATACCTAGTCCGTTATCCTGACAAATAATAGTATTATAATATTCATCAGAACTGCACATTATTTTTACAATCGGATTCCTTTCAGGACTCCGGTATTTGATACCGTTGCTTATCAGGTTATAAATAATACTTTTAAGATTTTTTCTCACAAACTTGATTTCATTGCAATCATCAAGATGATAAATTATTTCTGCATTATTTCTGGATATCTGATCTGAAATAGTAATTTTCACATCATCTATAAGCTCTGAAAGGCCAACTAATTCTACATTTTCAAGACTTTCTTTCTGAATTTTAGCGATCTCTGTAAGATCTTTAATTGTAATCTGGAACTTTTCAACAGATATACCAATCATTGCCTTTATATCTTTAAGATCCAGGTTTAGAGAAGAAACTTCACCAAGCTCTTCGAATAAACTATTGATCAAACCTTCAATATTAGAGATTGGAGCTTTTAAATCATGTGATGCCGTATATATGAAATTATCCAGATCATTGTTAATCCTCTTTAACTCCATAATAGTTTTTAATAATTCATCTGTCCTTTCCTTTACTTTATTCTCCAGGTCGGCATTCATTGTTTGTAGACTTTCTTCAAGGAATTTTCGCTCAGTAAGGTCTCGGGTAATTTTGGAAAAACCGATTAATTTACCTGAAGTATCATGTAAAGCAGTAATTAAAACATTTGCATAAAATGTACTTCCGTCCTTACGTACTCTTAATCCTTCATCTTCAAACTTCCCATGTTTGGTTGCCTGAACAAGTTCATATTCGGGATACTTTTGTTGTTTCTTCTCTTCAGTATAAAATATGGAAAAGTGTTTTCCTATTATTTCACCTTCATTGTATCCTTTGATTCTCCTAGCACCCTCATTCCAGGAAGCAATAGTTCCATCAGGCTCAAGCAAAAAGATTGCATAATCCTTTACCCCCTCTATCAGGGATCTAAATCTTTCTTCACTTCTTTTTAATCTTTCTTCTGCAAGCCTTCTTTCAGTAAGGTCTCTGGTAATTTTGGTAAACCCTACCAAATTTTTATTTTCATCAAATAAAGCTGTAATAACCACATTTGCCCAGAAACGGGACCCATCTTTTCTAAGCCTAAAGCCTTCCGCTTCAAATCTGCCATGCAGCGTTGCCTGCTTAAGTTCATATTCAGGAAAGTGTTTTTCCTTGAGATCATTTTCATAAAATATAGAAAAATGCTTTCCGATTATTTCATTTTTCTCATAACCTTTTAATGACTCAGCTCCTTCATTCCAAGAATTTATATATCCTTCAGGAGTCAGCTTAAATATGGCATAATCTTTAACTGCATCAATGAAATTCCGGAACCTTTTTTCTGCCTCTATTCTCTCAGTGACATCAATACTAAATCCAATTACCCCATTGTTATCCTGAATAAAATAATTCTGAAACTCCCTGACTTCCCCATTTACAGCTTTGGCTCTTCCTAAATAAGAAACAGGTTTTCCTCTCAGTGCCTGTTCGATATTTTCAACGTTTTCGGGGAATATAAAATCATGATAAATGTTAATGTTCTTTAAATCATTTTCTTTATGTCCCAGGGATTCCAATCCTTTGCCTGCAGAGTATGTGATTTTACCTTCTTTGTTAAGTCTTGTTACTATAACAGGAACGCTAGTTAATATCCCATGAATGATTTCATTTTTATCGCCCAGCTCTTCGGCCTTAATCTCTTCAAGAGCTTTAAGTTCCATTTCGGTAGAGGTTTGGAAATAATCAGAGATTTCCTTTACCAAGCAAATCAGTTCTGATTTGGAGCATTCATAGTATTTTAAATAATCCAGCAGAACAGTCTTTCTTATATAATGAATTGAAGTAATATCACTTACAGTAAAGGCATTTCCGGGTATTGAGCTTTTGCCATCCTTCCACAAGTCTATTTTCTCAGTTGAAGCTTTAAATGGAGTATCATTAATTATACCCTGTAAAATTTCCTCGAATTTTCGTTTAGTATTTGCATAAAGAATCTCCTCTGGAAATTGTATTAAAAACCTACGGGCTGAGAAATTCCCCTTTTTTGCCACTGCAATCGCATCTTTAGATAAATCTTCGATGTAATTTTTCAACAAAAAAGCTGAATAAGATTTTAGATAGTTAGGATAATTCATTTTTTGAGATCAAACCTTTCGGTGTAATTTTTCTCCTTAAAAAAACACTTTAAGTGGAGAACCACAAAACTAGATAAAAAGATTCATCTATGTCCTGGATAAAATTGACGAATTTTTATAATTAACTATTTTAAGGGAAATAAAGCTAAATTTAAAATAAAAAAACTTCACCCAGATACAATTACCTAAAAATCAACCACTTCAAAAAATATAATTAAATAAAAAATGTCCCAATTAGGACATTTTTTATTTAATTCAACTACTTGTTTTTCTTTATAAAGCGGATATTAAACCTACTTGCGTCATTTTCCAGGTATTCATAAATTCTAATGTTATGATTTTTCAAATCTGCACTTTCCTGAATACTCACTGTTGCAGTATCATTAGTCCAAAACTCGCTAATATCGCCCTCTATAGGAGATTCGACAGAAATTGCATAACCGCCTGGATAAGCATTAAATCCTGACTTATTATTCCCATTAATATTTAACCAGCGCGTTTGAGAAACAAGGTTTTTTATGGCATCCTGCTTTATTGCATTCTGACCACTAAAAACAACACCTTGAGATTCTGCAAGCTCAATAAAATCCTCAGTCGTAGGAATTTTCCAGCCAACTGGTATTGTGATATTCTGAAGTTCCTCGAAACTATAATATTTACCATATTCCGGTCTTGAGTTCAAATTATCATAAGGTATCCCACCGGGACCTTTGTAATTGCCCGCTGTCCAGGTCTGATTGCCAATAGTTACTATTGGGTATTGCTCCCCGTTGATTTCTACAAACTGAGCTTGAGGTGTAACTTCCTTTTTATCATCCTTTTTACAGGAAAGCAACAGACCTAAAAATACAATTGCCAAAACTTTGAATGAAACATAATTAGTTTTCATACTGATTATTTAAAAATTTAATAATTTAAAAAGCTTCCTAAAGTTAGTGAATTCATTTAACAATTCTGTTTTAAAAAAACTGTATATCTATATACCTGTCTGCTCAAGATTCCTTCTGAACACTTACTAGTAGCGATCAAAAAAGCAATCATTAATTAATTACATCGTTTGAGCCATTCGATTTTTGCAGCAGAGAAATTACTATGGCCTATCTTACATTGAAAAGTTTTAGCACTATACCGAATGCTTTGATTTACCACTTTGTCAGTTAACCACCAGTTTCCAAACTTAACAATATTATCCATTTCAGATTGTTTCAATGCATCTATTTCATACTTTGTCAACGCTAAAAAATCCTTTTCTTCATTGGGTAAAATACCTTCAGGAAATATCCATTTGCCTCCTTTTAGAATAGGCTGGATCATAGGGTTCATCCGGATGATACATGGCTTATTTTCAGTTTCATTTCCGCCCAAAAGCATGTGAGCCATAAAATTTGCAGCATCAGGTGGCTCCGAAATGATGGACAGACTTAATTTTCTCATATCTCTGGCGAGATTGGATTTCCCTATTGGCAGAATAAGTTCTTTTCTCGTTGCAACTGAAGAGTCAGTAAATCCATCTACAGGCAGCAATAACCCGGAATTTCCTATACTTAGCACCTGTATATCTTCTGAATTACGTTTAAGATCATCAAAAATCCTCAATGCTTCCGTAATGCCTATCAGCACAGGATTGTTATTACCTGCAACTGCTCCATCCCAGTATTGATGTGATGTATTATGATCATAATTAAAACTTACTGGTTTGTCAAAATAGTTTACGGAAGCATTTGTAGACGCATTGACAGCTTGCGCTAAGGTATAATCATAATTGCTTCCATCCTGTGCTGTTTTGAAAAATGCACCTCGGCGTAAGTCATAATCAAAACTGGTCAAGACGATATGAGGTTTAATATTTAATTTCTCCCTAATCTCGCACATTTTGATTTTACCGGATTTTTTCAATGCTCCTTCAAGCCCGTTGATCTTCCTTTTCGCTTTGTATTTGGGTCCAACGTTAAACAATCTGGACAAGCTTTCAAGATTCCAATCCCAAAAAGTTAACTTACTGAATATCCTTTTCCTTAGCTCCTCATCAAGGAACAATTTTATAACCTCATCAATGTCTTCATCAGCTTTTTCAATCAAGCCTGCAAGCACAAGACTCCCGCCTGAGTTCGCCGCTATAACATCAAATTCATTCAAAATTTTCCTACAATTAGTGCCTACGGACTTTACATCTTTATATATTTCTTTCAGAGCCATAACCTGTAATACAGCCCAGGTACCGCCTCCATCAAGTGATAGTACTTTTTTTCCCATAGTGATTAATATTAAAAGTCTGTTTTAAAAATCAAATAAATCCAAAGCAAAGAAAATAAAAAAGGATTGCCTTTAATCAACAATCCTTTTAAATAATAATCAACATTTTTTTATTTCATTCCGACGATACTGACTCCCGGCCCTCCTCGGTCAGCATGCTCATCCGTTATTGACCTGATCTGTTTATATTTTCTCAGATGCTCTCTTACAAGATTTCTAAGTATTCCATCGCCTTTTCCATGAATGATTCTTATTTCAGGAATACCCAGCATGATTGCGGAATCCATAAATTCTTCCAGATCTTTCATCGCTTCATCCCCTCTTTTGCCGCGCAAATCCAGGTTAGATGAGAAAGACATCATCTTCTCATTCATAAGCATAGCAGTGCTTCTTCTGGAAACCTCGTCAAACTGTTTTTTCACAGTTCTTCTGGAAACCTTCTCAAGACGATCAAGCTTTACTTTTGATTTTAAATCCCCTATTACTATCTCTGCCGTTTTACCTGATATTCCCAGCACCTCACCAACAGTATCAGTGCCTTTTAATCTTATAGAATCTCCTATGTTGATTTCTCCTTCAAGAACTAATGTCTCTTCTTTCGGCTCTTCCTTTGTCAATAAAGCTTCTGGCTGAAGCTCAATATCTTTATAAAGATCAAGCTCCTTCCTTAGTGTTTTGGTGATTTCCTTGTCAGCATCACTGCTGCGTATAGCCCTTATGGTATTTTCTATCTTTTGATTTGCATCAGCTACAAGCTGTTTAGCCTGCTGCTTAGCCTCGTTAAGCAAACGTCTTCTGTTTTGTTCAAGATCCTCCTTCAGCTTGTTATATTCCGTAAGCGTTTTATCAAGCTGCTGTTTATCCCCTCTGGCTTCCTGATTTTGCTTTATCAGCAAATCTTTTTCTTTCTGAAGTTCATTGGCAAGACGCTCAAAGTTTACCTGACTTCTTCCCAGCTTGGATCTGGAACGTTCTATAGTAGCTTTGTCCAACCCTATTTTAGCCGCAATTTCGAATGCAAAAGAACTCCCCGGACGACCTATTTCAAGTTGATATAAAGGCTCCAGCATATCCAGATCAAACCTCATGGCACCATTGGTAATACCGGGAGTTTTCTCTGCCATTGTTTTCAGGTTGGAATAATGGGTAGTAATAACACCCCATACTTTCTTTTCATTAAGTCTCTCCAGCACTGCTTCCGATATTGCAGCACCAAGCTGAGGCTCTGTTCCGGTTCCAAACTCATCTATCAGCACTAGTGATTTCTTCCCTGAAAAATTAAGGAAAGCCTTCATATTGGTAAGATGAGAGCTGTAGGTACTCAAATCATTTTCAATGGACTGTTCATCACCTATATCCAGGAAGATATCCTGGAATATACCAAACTCAGAAAATTCATCTGCACTGACAAGCAAGCCGCACTGGAACATGTATTGCAATAGTCCTGTCGATTTCAGGCATACAGATTTACCTCCTGCATTCGGACCTGAAATAACGAGAATCCTGCTTTCTTCCGTAAGCTCAATATCCAAAGGAATGATTGTCTTTCCTGATTTCTTAAGGTTAAGAAATAATAAAGGATGCCTTGCACTTTTCCACCTCACTACTGGTTTGTCGCTGATCTTAGGTAATTGAGCCTGTATCGCAATGCCAAATTTTGCTTTTGCTCTGATAAAATCTATAATACCAAGAAAGGCATATGCTTTTTGAAGATCAGGAACAAAGGGACGGATATGATCTGTAAGTAGAGTAAGAATCCTAATTATCTCACGTCTTTCTTTGTACTCCAGTTCTCGAATGATATTATTCCCTTCCAGAACTTCTGCAGGCTCAATAAAGACAGTTTGCCCTGAGGCAGATTCATCCTGGATAAATCCTTTCAAACGTCTCTTGTGCTCAGCCTGCACAGGGATTACCATTCTTCCATTACGGATCGTAATTTCCACATCCGACTCTGTATACCCTTCTCTCTTGGCCAGCTTTAACAGCCTATCCAGCTCTCTTCTGATTCGACTTTGCTCGGAGATAAGACTCCTTCTGATTTCAAGCAACTCAGGAGAAGCATTGTCACGCACCTGACCGCGATCGTCGATAATTTCATCAATAGCTTTATAAATCTTCTCGTCTGCATTTACTGACTTCGCCTGCTCTTTCAGATAAGGATAAGCTTCATTCTCATCAAAGAATTCAAGGCAACGGATAATTGTCCTGAGAGAAAGCTTTATATCGAAGAAAGCTGAAGGCTCCAGAAAAACTCCATGAATTCTGATATTCTGGAGGTAAGGGGTAACATCGATATAATTAGAAGAAGGAAACAGCACCTGCTCTGTAAGTATCCTTGTAAATTCCCAGGTCTGGTTCAGAAGACGGGAAACAAGTGATGCATCCGTCGAATAACGGATTCTCTCTACATAATGCTGACCAAGAGTACTAAGGCATTCCTGCTTTAACAATTCTCTGATCTGATTAAAACCTAATTTGGTTTCTATATTTTCGGGATAATTCAATGCTAAAAACGCTAATATTTTCTTTGTGTCTACCTGACAACATTTTAAACAGCAAAATTATCACTTTTTGCTTAAGAAATATGGAAACCAGGGAGAGGATTTGAATTATTGATTTTGCGCCAGAATATTCCTTTGGTTAGATTTACTGACTCAAATAGCACAATAGCACATAATACACTCATTATCAACTGCATGATTTTTAATATTCATAATAGGGAATTATTCAGAAAAAAGGCACTTCAATGGGCAGAAACTTTTTCTCACTTTGCCTGGCTTGATAATAATCAAATTCCCTATCTATACAATGGTTTTCCTAATGTACTTGCAGCTGGAAGAAAATCAATTATTAGTCCGAATCAAAACGGATTCACTTTACTTCAAGAATGGATAAAAAAGAATAATGGCTGGTTATTTGGATTTTTGACCTATGATCTCAAAAATGAGATTGAAAAACTCCAAAGCAAAAATCCCGAATATATTCAGTTCCCTCAAATCTGCTTCTTTGAACCAGAACACCTGCTCTTGATTCATGACAATCGAGTGACAATTCATTCTGATAATCCTGAATCTATTTTTCAACAAATAAATTCTATTGAAATAGATCCTGCTGAAATCATAAAAAAAATAAATAACGCTCCTGTCTCTTCTGTTTCTAAAGAAAGCTACATTCAGAAGGTAAATAAGATCAAAGAACACCTAGGTGACGGGGATATCTATGAACTGAACTACTGCATTGAATTTACGGCAAAAGGTAGCATCTCCCCACTTTATACTTATATTAAGTTGAATGAAATTTCACCTATGCCTTTTTCTTCTTTAATTAAGGTTGATTCTCTTTATCTGATATCAGCTTCACCCGAGAGATTTCTGAAAAAGGAAGGAGACAAGTTAATTTCACAGCCGATCAAAGGAACACGTAAAAGAGGCGCTACACTTGAAGAAGATGTTGCGTTGATTGAAGAGTTAAAGACAAGCGAAAAAGAGATTGCGGAAAACATGATGATTGTGGACCTTGTCAGAAATGATCTTTCAAGAAGCTGTAAACCAGGCACAGTGGTTGCTGAAGAGCTTTTCGGAGTTCATACCTTTAAGCAGGTACATCAGATGATTTCAACCATTACAGGTATTAAATACGAAAACATAGATTCTGTGCAGGCGATTAAAAATGCTTTTCCAATGGGCAGCATGACCGGAGCGCCCAAAATCAGAGCGATGGAGCTTATCGATGAAATAGAGGAAAGCAAAAGAGGGATATTTTCAGGAGCTGCAGGTTACTTTAATCCCAATGGAGATTTTGATCTCAATGTAATCATCAGAAGTATTTTTTATGATCAGCAAAATCAGAAGATTTCATTTCAGGTGGGAAGTGCTATAACCTATGAATCAGATGCAGAAAAGGAATATGAAGAGTGTATGGTGAAGGCGGCAGCGATGCTTAAGGTCCTTTCATAAAAGATGGACCCAATTTGTCATAAACAAAATGTCTACGTAGAGACGACATGCATGGCGTCTCATAACGTTCAATTGTAAGAAACTTTTCTATTTTTTTTCAATGCTAATTTTTCAATGCTAAAAATAAATTTCCTTCTCAATTGATGTATCTATTAATGGATTGGACCATCGTTATTGACATATGAGACGCCAGCATGGCGTCTCTACGAGTTGATCAATATCAAATTTAAGAATCAATCTCCCATCTACTTTACGACCTATACCTTCACTATCAATTTCCCAATTGTCCCTCCCGCTTTGAAATCTTTTAGTGCCTGAGGCAGCTCATTAAATTCATAAGTTCTGCCTACTATAGGAGCTTGCAGGTTCAATTTAAATATATCATTGAGCAACGCCTTCATTATATCAGCTTTTTCATATAACCATATAAGATTGAATGCCATCAGAGATTTATTAGCTTTTATCATCGATAAGGGATCAACTCTGGGACGAAACAAATATTTAAATATTAAAAGAGGATAAAAAGGCGCCTGGCCTGATGGGGTAAATTGTGCCGAACCATAGGATATTACCCGGCCCATAGGTGCAAGCAAATCATAACTCCAATGGAAAAACTTATCCCCGGTTGTTTCCATCACAAGATTTAATTCTCTTCCCTCTAAAGCATCGGTTACATCTTTTTTAAATTTCCCTGAACGAATTAAAAAACCATCATAACCTTCTTTCTTTAAAATTTCAAATTTTGATTCACTACCAACAACACCAATGGTATAAGCACCCATCTTTTTTGCTATTCTATTAGCCAGCAGTCCCACTCCACCGGCAGCACTGTGGATCAATACTGATTGTCCATGTTGCAGATTACCTAGTGTCACCAGACCATAATACGCGGTAAGCACTTGCACAGGAAAGGCTGCACCTTCTTCAAATGACCAATGCTCCGGCAAATGTATAATGTATCTGTGATCAATATTCAGGAGTTCGGTATATCCACCAAAGCGGGTTACCCCCATTACCTTGTCACCAACTTTGAAATCGTTTACATTTTCACCGACTTCTTCAACGACACCTGCATATTCCAGCCCGGGAATAAAAGGGTCTTTCGGTGTCGCACTGTATAATCCCATGATGGCAAATATATCGGCATAGTTAAGTCCTATCGCCTTTACTTTTACCGTTACTTCTCCCTTTCCAGGTTTGCCAAGACTTTGCGAGGTTAACTTTAATTTATTTAAAGATCCTGGTTTAAATACTTTATAACATTGATAGTCCATTGCTAATATTAAATTACAAATAAATATAAATAAGGGTTTAAGGATTAACGGGATTACTTCTCGAATCCTGTCTATCCTCTAATCCCATAAATCCCTGTTCAGACCTTTTAAATCTATTTGATGGCAAGACAGGAACATTTTAATTACTCTTTACAGCTGTCAAAAACTCTTTATCAAATATGTGTGCATATTTATCATAAGGAATGATAACTTCCTCAGCAGACGAACGGCCTCCCCAACTTAATTTCCAATAAATAGCTACTCCTTCCTTTTTTACTGCTATAGGAAAATTGAGTGTACTTGTAAAATGAAATAATTGAGGATTATCAATTTCTCCATACTGCTCAAATAAAGAAGGCACAGCTTTTCTCAATTGACTTATTGAAATATTATAAACATCAGTATCGAATTGATCTTTTATAATATCCTTTAACAATAAGGTCTTACTACTAACCAGATCAAAAGTCAATGGTACCTGATCATGAGCAGAACCACTTCCCGCGCCCGAATACTCTTCAGTGGAAAATATAAAACTGAGATACTTTGAGTTTTTAAAGTTTAAAGCATACTTCAAATAAAATTCAGATGGCCTGTCTTCACATTTATAATTCCAGTTCACCTTTTTAAAAGAACCTTTCAGCTCATTTACTCCAGTCATTTTTCGAATGGTGTTATTCAGGAATTTGTTTAAAGTTTCGTCCGGAGTTTTAACAAAGGGACAGGATATTACTTTTTCATCACTAATGACCGAATCATAATCAATTTCACACACAGCCTCATGGTCATATTTATATTCAAAGTACTGCTTAGTTGTTATGCTGATTTTATTTGTATCAATCTGTCCGTAAACATTTGTACATAAAAGGAAAAGAAAAAACACCCTGAACATCTTAAAATCCCTATTTATTTCAATACCAGATAGTGTCACTTCATAATTAGGTTTACTCATATTAAAAGTCCAATTCCGATGAAGAACTGCCATTCCTAAAAATTTCAATCCTTCCATTTCTACCAAGTGTTGCAGGAAACAACTGAATATAATCTCTTTCATGTCTTATTGTCCATGAAAACCCCAGAGATGCATTTTTAACAGAAAAAGTTAATTCTTCTCCCGGATTAACAGTAAGTATAAATGCTTCTGGCTCTAATAGTATTTTCAGATGAGGATCACCTTCCCAGACAGTAAAAGTTATAGAATTTTGATTTATCATTCCCATTCTCCCTCTTATAAATATTGCAAAATTGTATATTTTTTCATATTCAATTTACCCAAATACTTCAAATCTTCAAAAGCAGCCCCTCCTCATTGATTATAAGTACTTTAATTTTATCGAGGGATTCCTGCAATCAAATTTCCGGACCATCAATTCCGTTTAAGTGTTCCGCATTTTCAATTTGAGGTACTCAAAATCCAAATTGCGAAACCGCAAATTCATTTTAATGTCCCCTCGGACCATTAGAGAGGTCCGCAAATTCAATTTGAGGCTCTTCCGATTCTTCCGGAAGTTCCGATAATTCAATTTGCGGATGGCACAATCTAATTTGCCAGGCCGACAATCAAATTATCCGGTCCGATAATTCAATTTACCGAACCGAATTTTCAATTTACGGAACGACAGATTCAATTTGAGGTTCCGATAATTGCATTTGCCGCTCAGATAATTCGATTTGTCATTCCGATAATAGAATTTACTGCTCAGATAATTCAATTTGCGGTTCGGCAAATTGAATTTGCCGTCCGCACAAATCAATGGGTAGGTCCGCGAATTCAATTTGCTGAACCGCATTTCCAATTTGCGGAACGCCAGATTCAATTTGCCACCTTCCAACTTCAAATTTCCATCCCCCAATCCGGTCAAGATCCCATTTCCCACCCTGGATTTTTCAGTTTAAGCATTATGCTTTATCTTTCATGTCAGAAAGGACAATCCATTGAAAGCAAAAGATTTTTTCAGAAAAAAGACTATTGAGGATTCTATCAGGAGCACTGTAGAAATCGAACAACTTGAAAACCATACACTCTCCAGATCTCTAAAACTTAGAGATCTTACTTCTTTTGGTATTGCTGCAATTGTGGGAGCGGGAATATTCAGTACCATTGGCAATGCGAGCGCCTCAGGCGGACCTGCAGTTTCTTTGTTATTTGTTTTTACCGCCATTGCATGTCTTTTCTCAGCTCTTTGCTATGCAGAATTCGCTTCTTCTGTACCGGTTGCCGGAAGTGCTTATACTTATGCTTATGTGTCATTCGGAGAACTACTGGCATGGATCATAGGGTGGGATTTATTGATGGAATATGCAATCGGCAATGTTGCGGTTGCAATCTCGTGGTCAGATTATTTTACGTCCTTATTGAGAGGTTTCGGATTGCAACTTCCCGAATACCTTACCATGGATTTTCTGACTGCCTCCAGAGCCTATACCGAAGTGACTGCATTACTAAATGCAGGCACTCCTTCTGCCAATATTAAACCTTTACTGATGGAAGGATACAATGCCTGGAAAAATGCACCATCAATAAATGGTATTCATATCGTATTTGATTTCCCTGCTTTTATCATCACAGCTCTTATTACCGCGTTGGTGTATGTTGGTATAAAGGAAAGCAAAGTCACCGGAAATATTCTTGTGGGAATTAAGTTATTGGTAATATTGCTTTTCGTCGTTGCAGGTGCATTTTATGTTCAGCCTGATAACTGGAGTCCCTTTGCCCCTAACGGAATCAGTGGGGTGATGAAAGGAGTTTCTGCCGTGTTTTTTGCCTATATCGGCTTCGATGCTGTATCTACTACTGCTGAAGAAGCTATCAATCCTAAGAAGGATTTACCCAAAGCAATGTTCTTTTCCCTTCTGATTTGTACGATATTATACGTAATCGTAACGCTGATCCTTACTGGTATGGTAACTTACAGCGAGCTTGCAGTGGGCGATCCATTGGCATATGCTTTTGAGAAATACAATCTTAGTTTTCTTTCCGGCATTATTGCTTTTAGCGCTGTCATAGCTATGACCAGTGTATTGCTTGTATTTCAGCTGGGGCAGCCAAGGATCTGGTTAAGCATGAGCAGAGACGGACTGCTGCCTCGAGTTTTTGCCCGAATTCATCCTAAATTCAAAACACCATCTTTCTCCACTATCGTCACTGGCTTTGTTGTAGCTCTGCCTGCGATGTTTATGAACCTTACCGAAGTAACAGACTTGTGCAGTATAGGTACTTTATTTGCGTTTGCTATTGTATGCGCTGGTGTGATGATAAATCCACCCAAAGCGGCAGACTCCTTTAAAGTGAAATATGTCAATGGGAAAATCATTCTCCCGATTTTGTTTTTTGCAACATTGCTCTTTGTCCTGATAGCAAAAAGTGAGGTTTTAATTTATATCAATATGACAGGAGATTATTTGTATCCATTACAAAAAGAATTCCCTATTATCATCTTTATTATAATCTTTGCGATTACTGGCTGGTATGCCTTCAGAAAAAATTTATCCCTTATTCCGGCTCTAGGTTTTCTTATCAATTTATACCTCATGACAGAACTTGGAGCAACTAACTGGAGCCGCTTTCTGATATGGCTTGTACTCGGATTGATCTTTTATCTTTTTTACGGAAGACACAGAAGTAACCTGAATAAAAAGTCAACAGACCAAACCTCTATCACCCTGTAATTGAAGCCCTTTTAGCTTCTGATGATTAAATTAAAAACAAATAGGAAAGGATTTTACTTTGCTTAGTATGAACCTTTCTTTACTGCGTAAGACTAAGTTTGTCCGATTTCTTACTAATTTCATTAAACAGGGTGCAACTCCTGAAAAAATTGCTTTGACTGTAGCTCTTGGAGTTATTTTAGGAGCCTTTCCGGTTATTGGTCCTACAACATTGCTTTGCACACTAGCAGCATTGATATTCAGGGTAAATTTGCCAGCTATTCAGTTTGTAAACTATACAACTTACCCCATACAAATAATCACGATTCTGCCTTTTTACAAATTCGGCGCTTATATTTTCGGAGATAAAACCTTTGATATTCCATTGGAAGAGTTTACCGGTATGTTTCGTCAGGACATCTGGGGTTCTCTGCTTTTCTTTGGAAATGCGATATACCATGCTATAGTCGCCTGGTGCTTGGTAGCGCCCATTGCTGGAGGACTGATCTACTTTTCAGTTTTATATTTATTCAAAAAATTTTCAGGGAAAAAGCAGATTGTTTAGCGATAACTGTATCTGCGAGAAATGATCAATAGATACACAGAGAACACTCAGGAGGCACAGAGAATATATTGCTATTTTTAAAATTTTCTTCTTAGATAAAACTCAGTTTCAAACCTTTAAAAGAGGATATAAAATTTTCACTTATATTATGAGGAAAGCAGCGTAATTCAGCTTAAAAACTTGTAAATTAGAATATTATTACTTTTATCTGATTTATGAAAAAGCTGTTACTCACAGTATTCCTTTACTCCGTTTTAATAACAGGACTTATAGCTCAATACAATGTCGAAACTGTTTTACAGAAAGGACATTTTGCTTCCATTAAGTGCATCGAAATCGATCCTGAGGGTGCATTACTTGCTACAGGAAGCAAGGACAAAACAGCTAAACTCTGGGATATCAATTCAGGTAGGGAAATAAGAAGTTTTATCGGCCATACACATTCTGTAACCAAAGTCCGATTCAGCAGCGATAGTAAATATCTTGTAACAAGTAGTATTGACGGCACTGCCAAAGTCTGGGAAGTAGCAACAGGCAAATTTATTTTCTCTACGCCTTCTTCTGACAAGGTTTTAACCGACGCAGTATTTTCTCCGGATGGAAAACTACTACTTACTTCCGGCTATGCAGATGTTGTTTCTATTTTTGACTTCCCGACCGGAAATCTTGTTAAAACAATAGAAACCAATCCTGATCAGGGATTAGGACTTGGTGTACATATTCAATTCAGCAAAGACGGAAAACTTTGTGCTATAGGAGAAGATAATCGCACTACCAAAGTTTATGAAACATCAAGCTGGTCTCTGTTGAATACATTCAAGCCAGCGCAGGGATGGTGCGGTGGATGTGGCACATATAATGTATTCACCAAAGATGGAAATGCTCTTATAAAACTTTCCTCTAACAGTATAGCTGAAGAATATGATATTAAAACAGGCAAACTCCTGATGACTTATGGTAGTGAGTTCAAAGATGTAACTGGGGTTGATCTTAGCAATAATGACCGTTTCATTCTCACTGGAGAAGAAAAAGGTGTTTTGATTTTTAATCGGGGACAAAAAGATTCCATGGCTTTTTTTCCGGCTCCCGAAAATCATGAAATCACCGCTGCTGCTTTGGGTAAAGGCAATGAATCTGTTTTTATAGCATCAGATGACAATCTTGTTACTGAATACAATAAAGTAACAGGTAAAAAGATCAAAGCATTTAAAGGTTTACTAAATGAAAATGATGACAATGATCTGGGCTACGACCCTAATAGCTATTGGCATTCCCATATCACTAAATATTTAAGGTTAAAGAACAAAGTCGTTCTTCTCCCTAATGGAAAAGAGATTATAAGAACCAAATCCGGGAAAGAAGTTAAGGTCTGGGATATTGCAACAGGTATACCACAGACCAAATTCTCAGATCATGCAAAACCTGTTATATCTCTTGATATCACTAAAGACGGAAAGACAATCGTCTCGGGTGATTCCAAAGGAGGAGTAAAAATCTGGTCATTGGATAAAGGTCAGAAATTATTTGATCTGAAAGGTCACAGTGAGCCTGTTTTTGATGTAAAATATAGTCCGGACGAGTCTACCATTACTACAACAGGTTGGGATGCCACTATCAATGTTTTTGATTCTAAAAACGGAGCCCTCCTTAATCGCATCGATCTTAATAACAATTCAGCATACACATTTTCATACACACCTGACGGATTATATCTTGTGCTTGCAAGACTTGACAAAACCCTTGAACTGTACGAGCCTGACTCTAAAACAAAGGTAAAATCTTTCATAGGTCATACGGATATCGTTTCGTCTATCTCTTTCCATCCTGCTCAGCCGCATATAATGATGAGCAGTTCATGGGATGGTACGACACGGGTGTGGGATATCAAAACAGGATTGATGCTAAAAAAGCTTAACGGAATCTCTAATCCTGTTCATGCGGCATTATTTACGCCTGACGGTTCTCAGGTAATTACTGCAGGCGATGACAGAATCATCAGAATATGGGATTGGCAAAATGGAAAAGTGGTCAAACAACTGGAAGGACATAAAGCAGAGATTAGCAATCTGACCCTTAGCACTGATGGCAAAATGTTGCTCAGCTCTTCATTAGATGGATCTGTTAAATTCTGGAATCTCGAGAAAGGTCAGGAGTTTTTCGAGCATATATATATCAAAAACAAAGACTGGATGGTATTAACGAAGGAAGGTTATTTTAATGGTACTTCAGGAGCTATGGACTATGTTCACTTTGTAAAAGGAATCCAGTTATATTCTACAGAGCAGCTAATAGAAAAATTTTATAAGCCGGACCTATTGCCTTCCTTATTCAACAACCGAGGAACAGGCATGCATAAAAGTGTAGATGATTTACTAAAGAACACTCCTCCACCAGTAGTAAAAATCACCGCCTTAAAAACTGAAGGAAAAGCTGAAGCTGAAGTATACATTAAAGTAACAGATAACGGAGGAGGCACAGATGAAATTAAAGTATTGCATAACGGAAAGCGGATATCTTTTGGTAATGTTAAAAACCTACCTAATAAAAAAGGGGAACATGTCGTATTGAAAGAAACAGTATCTCTTGTCCACGGAGTGAATATTTTTGAAGCAAGTGCTTTCAGCAAAGAACGTATAGAGTCTTCTGCATCTTATTCAGAACTGCACTCTGAAACCGGAGAGTTTGCCAGCACCTGTCATATCCTGGCAATAGGAATTGATAAATATAAAAATCCATCTATGACACTTACATTTGCGAGAGAAGATGCTGAAGCTATCGCTGAAATGCTAAAAGAAAAAAGTCAGAAGATGTTTAAGAAAATTGAGGTCACCTCACTTTATGATGAAGAAGCGACAAAGGTCAATATTTTAAAAAAACTAAATGAGCTTACCAAAAGCATTCAAAAGAATGATGTATTTATATTTTACTATGCAGGACACGGAAGCATGACAGATGAGCAATTCTTCTTCATCCCATCTGAATGTACCAGATTATACGAGAAGAATACACTCGCAAAAGAAGCTATAGAAGCATCTGAACTACAGCAGAAATTCAGAGAGATCAAAGCCCTCAAACAAATCATAATTATGGATGCTTGTCACTCTGGGGGATCAATAGAATTCCTTGCATCCAGAGGCGGCATTGAAGAAAAAGCTATTGCTCAATTAGCAAGAAGTTCAGGTATACATGTACTTGCTTCTGCAGGGAGCAATGAAACAGCAATAGAAGTTAGTGAACTTGGACATGGATTATTTACCTATATTTTACTTCACGCACTAAAGGGTGAAGCAGACGGAGCACCAAAAGATGGAAAAGTTACGGTGTATGAATTGAAATCCTTCTTAGACGATCAGATTCCGGAGATGAATAAGAAGTATCATGGAAAATCTCAATATCCGTACACCTTTTCCAAGGGACATGATTTCCCGATTGTTATAGAGTAATAAATCAACAAACAAGACACCAAAACCATTTGTCTGAAAGTCCAGGCAAATGGTTTTTCATTTTAAACTCATTGATAAATCACTCATTCAGAGCAAAAAACATCCCTCAAAAAACTTCATATCTATTCCCTGAGTTACTCCTATAGGGATTGTGGGAGTGATATGGTCAGGAAATATATAAACATTGCAGCACTTTACATTTTGCTGTCAGCAGGCAAACCTTCGGAAAGCTTATCTTCAAAAGACTGTTGCAGGCCCAGTCTTTGGGACGAAGTGTTGCATATCGATACATTAAAAATCGGGACAGTACCAGCCTATACAGATACACTCACTTTGCTTTCCAGCTTGGGAGCGCCGGAGAAAACAAGCGTATGTGGAGCTTCAGGATTATACAGACCTGAAAAATTTCCTGTTTCAAATCCTATTTACATGTGGTCATATAAGGGAATTGACTTTCTTGTAAACGGAGACAAAGTGAATCTTAAGCTTGTCCGATTTACCGAAGCACCTTCAACGTTGAGACTAACATATCCCTCATTAACATTATGTCATGCAACCAGACTTGCAGATATAAAAAAGATATTCCCAGTATCAGTCAGAGTATCCTATGATTACTTTGATCCGGAAAGAAAGGAGACATTCAGATTGGTAAGGATCAATCCAAGGGAGGCATGGACTGATGAATGGATTCTGAGATTTAAGGGAAACAGACTATATGAAGTTGAATTCTGGACTCCTTAAAATGCTTTACTATGTCTTCTCTGCGAAAGAAAATATTTCACAGAGAAAACACAGTAGATTTAACATTGCTTATTTCTAACAATCTTAAGAAACGATCTTATACCCTGCCTTATCAAGTGTTTTCTGCACTATCTCTGGAGAAATATTATCTCCCTTTACAGTCAGAATTTTATCGTTGGATTTTATGTCGACATCCCATTCTTTTATTTCAGATGCTTCGTCTAAAGCTTTTCCAGCCTTTTCTACGCAAGCGCCGCATTTGATATTTGTTTTAAACTGTAGAGTTTCCATGACTTACCTATTTATTTATTTCTATAAAGTTAATGTTAATCTCACTGATGGCTCTTATATAATTTTGAATATTATTTACATTTAGTTAAAGCCTTACTGTTTTTAACCTCAGGCTATTCAATACAACAGACACGCTGCTTAATGCCATTGCCAAACCGGCAAGCATTGGATTTAGAAGAAACCCATTAACAGGATACAATACTCCCGCAGCAAGAGGGATGCCGATAAGGTTATAAATAAAAGCCCAGAAGAGATTCTGACGAATTGTATTCACTGTAAATTTACTTAGCTTAAAGCTTTCAGGAATCAATCGTAAATCAGAAGACATCAAAGTTATCTTTGCTACATCCATTGCTATGTCCGATCCCTGAGCCATTGCAATACTAACATCTGCGAGCGCCAGAGCTTCAGCATCATTCACGCCGTCTCCAGCCATAGCTACAACTTTGCCATTCTTCTTCAATTCCTTTACAAAGCTTGCCTTATCAGATGGCAATACTTCCGCTTTATATTTTTCAATTCCGGTTTTATTTGCTATTGCCTCTGCCGTCTGCATTGTATCTCCTGTAAGCATGTAAATCTCAATGCCAAGATCCTTAATCTTTTGAATCGCATCATAAGAACCTTGTTTCACTTCATCAGCAACTGCTATCAGAGCCACAACTTTTTTGTTTTGAGCCAAATAAATTAAGGTCTTAGCTTCCAAACTATACTGATTGGAAATATGATCCATTTCCCTTGATAATTCTGCCTTGATATCATTCTTAACGAAATTTCGACTTCCTATAAAATAAATATCGTCTTTGTATTGCACCTTAATTCCTTTCCCTGTCTGGCTTTCAAAATCATCTAATGCAACTTCATTAGTATTCCTTCTCTTATAATATTGAACAATGGCCTCTGCCAATGGATGGCCAGATTTACGCTCTGCTGTCAGAATGATTCCCTCCAGCAAAGTTTTATTATCAACATTCTCCTCCCAGTAAACATCTGTTACTTTAGGTCTTCCCATTGTGATAGTTCCTGTTTTATCCAAAACAAGCACCTGCGTTTTCTTTGCAAATTCCAGGCTCTCTGCATCTCTGATAAGAATACCTTTCTCCGCCCCTTTACCAATACCAACCATTATTGCAGTAGGTGTGGCTAATCCAAGAGCACATGGACAAGCAATTACAAGAACTGTAATCATAGCCAGTAATGCATGTGTGAAACTATGTTCTCCTCCAACTATAAACCATACCAGAAAAGTTAGAATTGCAATACCTATGACTATCGGAACAAATATTCCCGCTATCTTATCTGCAAGCTTCTGAACAGGTGCTTTTGACCCTTGAGCTTCCTGAACAGTTTTAATGATACCTGCAAGCAATGTTTCAGCACCTACTTTCTCTGCTTTCATTGTAAAGCTTCCCTTCTGATTCAGAGTTCCTGCAAATACCTTTGCCCCTGTTATTTTTTCTGAAGGAATAGATTCACCTGTTATTGTACTTTCATCAACAAATGAATTACCTGAAATCACCAGCCCGTCGACGGGGATCTTTTCTCCCGAACGAATAATAATTTCATCACCTTTCACTACTTCCTCTATTTTCAATTCAACTTCAGAACTGCCTCTGACAATCTTTACGGTTTTAGGTTGTAAGCCCATTAGCTTTTTGATAGCGCTTCCGGTTTTCTGCTTAGCCCGTTCTTCAAGCAATCGCCCTAATAAGATAAAGGCTATTACCACAGCAGCTGCTTCAAAATAGACATCCGGATGTACTCCCTGGCTTAACAGAATTTGCGGAAACAATGTATTGAATGTACTGAAAGCAAATGCAATACCAGTACTCAAAGCAACCAGAGTATCCATATTGGTTTGACCATGTTTCAGCAATCGGAATGCATTCACAAAAAACTGTTTACCAAAAATCAATATGACCGGTGCAGACAATATCAGCATGATCTGATTGGCATATGGCGCCATGTGATAAAACATACCTATCACTACTACAGGAAGAGCAAAAGTCAATGACAAGAAAGCATTTGTCTTAAGTTTTTTATAATGAGCAGACTGCTCAGCTTCTGGTGATTTATTCTCTTCTGCTTCCAGAATCAAATCATAACCTATGGACTGAACAGCCTCTTTTAACTTCGCTGTAGGATATGAATTATCATAAGTAACCTGGGCAGTAGAACCGGCATAATTCACATTAACATCCTTAACCTCAGGGATTGATTTCAAAATCGACTCCACGCTTACAGCGCAGGAAGCACAGCTCAACCCTTCTACTGGAAAAATTTTCTTTATAGTACTCATAGTTATTATCAGCTAATTTCAGAAGGACACACTTCCTCCTAACCCTAGCAAAGTAACAATTAAATGAAGGGATTTTGCTTACAGAATTATGGGAAAGAGTTGTAGATAAAAGCGGAAAGCTTAAAGCAGAAGGTTTAAAGAGAAAGCCGTTGCATTAAAACCAGAGTATATTTTTCTTTATAGTAAGTTTAAGGAATTAAGTATAAAACAAAAGGAGCTTTTTTAGAAGTATCTAAATAATAGAGCTAAGCTTATTGTCACCTTCTGCTTTCCGCTTTAAGCTTTTTGCTTTAAGCTTTTCTCTCTTTCAACTTATATCGTCCAGAGGCTTGCGCTGGTGCGCTTTAAGCTTTTTAAATTCAGAAGGAGAAAAACCAGTTATCTGTTTGAACTGATTACTGAGGTGTGCTACACTGCTATATCCTAACTTATATGCCAATTCACTCAAGGTAAGCTCGTTATATATTAAATATTCTTTTACCTTTTCTATTTTTTGCAGGATTATATATTTCTCAATTGTAAGGTTTTCTATTGAAGAAAATAAATTAGATAAGGTATGATAATCCTTTCCCACTTCCTTTGCCAGAAATTCAGAATAGTTAACATCAAGCTCTCCTTCATGATGATGTATCTGTTCGATCAGAAGTGTTTTAATTTTCTCAACTAGTTTAACCTTCTTATCTTCCAGTAATTCGAATCCATTTTCTTCCAGGACTTCCTTTATTTTAGGCATATCAGGTTCTTTAGGAGAATCGAGTATTACTTCTCCCAAACGTATATCTTTAACATTTATGGAAAGCTTTTCCAACTCATCCTTAACCACTTTGATACAGCGATTACAAACCATATTTTTGATGTATAAATGAAATTCCATAAGTCTTCAAATTATTTAACAAAATAAAAGATCGCTTCATTACTTCACAAATCTTTTAAAAGAAAGCTTATAATTTCATGAATTAAACAAATAATTTTCCTTAATTCACAGACAATTAAAACAGATGAATAAGTTTTACAACAAAGTTGGAGTTTAGGCGTTTCCACTTTTTATACCCTATGAAAACAAAATTCTTCCTTTTTACATTTTTGATCTTTTCAGGCTTCACATCTATTGCCCAATTCAAGTCAGCCAGGATAGGAATAGATGGTCTTACTTGCTCCATGTGTTCCAACAGCGTTGAAAAGCTTTTACTCCAACTGGATTTTGTAGAGTCTGTAAAAATGGATCTGAACACAAATGAAGCTACTATTAATTTCCGTAAGAAATATAAAACTGACTTTAAAAAAGTTAGTCAAAAAATCTATGATTCAGGATTTTCTGTCAGAGAAATTTCAACTTCCCTTAATTTTGATACTATAAGCCTTGAAGGAAATTCCTTTCAGGTTAACGGAGATAAATTTTACATTTTGAGCGAAGAGAAAACCAACCTTTCAGGTGAAAGATCTTTCCGGTTTCTTGATAAGAATCTGATCAGCAAAAAAGAATTCAGTCATTGGTCTTATTTCATTAAGGAAAATGACAAGGTTCATAATGAAAAACAGAAAGCATACCACATCAGTCTATGAAAAAAATACTGATTATATTTTTTCTTGTTCTATCATTCTTCAAAGGCATTTGCCAGGAGCTCTTCCCTTATGCTGAATCTGCAAGTAATATCCCTAAAAATGTTCTTGGTATGCGTTTTTTGTTTGAAGGATATAAAGAAATTCCTTCGCAAAGACAACGAAACTGGGGAGCATTGAGGGCAATGTATGGCATTACAGGAAAAACAACTGTGATGCTAACGGCTGCAGGATCGAATCACCATCTGGCGAAATTCCCTGCAAACCTTCAAAATTATTTTGCAAATCACCATCAGCGAGTCTATAAACCAAATCCTTATCTATTGGAAGGTATAAATATTTATCTGAAACAAAGAGTGATCAGCATTGACGGCTTCCAGAAACATCTCAGAGTAGCTTTGTTCGGACAAGCATGCAAGTCCTTTGTACCACATGATGAATCAGAACCTTTTCTAATGGGAGATAATTCTGGCTATGGCGGAGGAACAATTATCACAGGATTGTACAAGAGATTTGCGATATCCTTCACTTATGCATACGCTCATCCCTTGCTATATAAAGATAAAGCACAACAGATAACATTTCAGGCTGGAGACGCAAACAACTATGATATTTCATTAGGATATCGCCTTTTCCCTTCAAAATATTCCACTTACAATGATTTGAATATAAATCTATATGTAGAATGGGTGAATAGAAGCTATGGTGCTGCGGAGATGACTGTAAGAGATGCTCTTTATGACTTTAGCTATTTAAAAAACTTTGACCAGAATGTTTACTATAGTCTTATTGATGGTAAATATTCAGAGATAAGACCTTCAATACAGCTGATCCTGAACTCAAACAACAGGATAGATATAGGATGTGCTTATCCTTTCTATGGCAGGTCATACACACACTTCTATCCTCTTTTTTTCTTTAATATTCAGAAGTATTTTTATTTCTCAAAAAAGAAGAAAAACGTTTAACTCTTTCTTCCTGATTTAAGCAGATCAAACACTACACCTGATACAAGCGCATAGACAATGTGATGTATTCCGCTAGCAGATATTTCCTTTACGCCCCACTCCTTTACCGGAGGAGCAACTTTTAAACCAGGAAGCATAACCAACTCTGTTCCGAAAACTGAAGAAAAATGTAGGGCATTTGCCGGAATACCTTTAAGACCCATAGCTCCTATAATGCCTCTGAAACCTCCCCATGCTGTGCCATAAGTATAATGTATTCCATTTAACAATTTACTTTTAGCCTCTTCATTATCTGCATGAATGTCGAGTACTTTTTCAGCTGCCTTTAAAGGTGAATCACTTCCTTCCCTTTTGGTAATTTCCATTTCTATGAACTGTGAAAGGCTCATAGCAAAAGTACCAACTAATCCGGCAAATAAGCCTCGACCAAGGTCTCCAGTAAAAGTTCCAATTGACTGTATAGCTTTATCCTTAATTTTTTTTTCCTTTTTTCTGAATATTCGAATCATCAGTCTATCCTCCCTCTAACAGAAATAAAACAAGTGAGAAAGTATCAGGGTTCGAATTCAGAAGGACTACTAATTTCTTTCCAGACAAAGTAAGGCTTTTCAGCATCTGCCACATTCAATTGATGTAAGGGATACTGTCTTTGCTCATTAGATTTACCTACTTCAGAATATATATGACTGACACCAAAACCATGTATTGCTGCTTGCTCCAAAGAGGAGCCATAATAAACTGTTCTTATCCCTGAAATATAGATTGCGGCAAGACACATGGGACAGGGATGTCCGCTTGCATATATCACACATCCTTCGAGAAACTCCGAATTTATTTTGGAAGAAGCTTTCCTGATTGCCTGAATCTCTGCATGTGCAGTTGGGTCATGAGTGTGAAGTACATCATTTGTCCCCATAGATATGACTTCTCCATCCTTTACTATCAATGCTGCAAAAGGTTTCCCTTCATTCAACCTCACATTTTCAGCAGCATATTCAATTGCTTCCTTTAAAAAATCTTCATTTGTTTTCATACAACTTTTCCAACCAGAAAAAAGAACACATGTTCATGCTTCAAGTATCTCATATAAAAAATTTAACCCACTCCTTTGCCTTTTCTGCACTTCTAAACAGTTTTGTCGGCAATAAAGGCTTATTTATGCTTAGGTAGACATTTCCCAGTATTTCACTGACATGCGATCCGACTATAATAGCTCCACAAAGCAGTAAGGCATTCCCTTCTTTTGACAGATATTTATTGGCATCGCTATGGACATATTTGATTTTTCTTATATCTGCAATAGCAGGATAAAGTTTCCCTTGTTGAAAGATGATTCTATCTCTAACAATCTTTTTAGCTTCTTCCAATCCAATAACAACCTCTTTGTATTCTCCCCATAAGATTTCATCTTCAATCCAAAGCTTTACAAAGTTATTTTCAAATACAGAAAATGAATCCTTTTTAGTCATAAAGTAAAAGACGTAAAACATTTTTATGAAAGAAAATTTTGAATGACTATTCTTAAAAATTTAAAAGAAACAAATATTTTCTCCCTTGATTTTTTATTGTTAAAAAGGAACACCAACATGTTTTCACTTCAATAGTTGAAGATATACTATTTATTGTATTGAACAATAAAACGCCTTAAGATCTCCAATTATGAAACGAAAAAACCTTAACTTAAACAGATACCAACTCCCAATACCTAAAATCTATCCTAAGACAGTAACTCCTCTGGATATTCGCAATGCTCCCAAGCCTGATCCTATAGAAGAACTAAGGCCACCTAAGGATGCTCCTAATATCCTAATCGTGCTGATCGATGATATGGGTTTCGGTGCTAACAGTGCTTTCGGGGGACCATGCTACATGCCTAATGCAGAAAAGCTTGCTCAGAATGGACTAAAGTACAATCGTTTCCATACTACAGCATTATGCTCTCCCACGAGAGCAGCACTACTTTCAGGAAGGAATCATCATTCCGTTAATATGGCTGGAATCACGGAAAGCGCCACACCTAATCCAGGTTATAATTCAGTGAGGCCTGAAAGTATGGCTACAATTGCACAAACCCTTGTTATGAATGGATACAATACTGCTGCATTCGGAAAAATGCATCAAACTCCAGTATGGGAAACGAGCATCGCCGGGCCATTCGATCGTTGGCCTACAGGAGAAGGTTTTGAAAAATTTTATGGATTCTTAGGAGGAGAAACCAACCAATGGAATCCTTCTTTGATAGCAGACACCATCCCTATTGATGCTCCGAATGATCCTGAATACCATTTTAGTGTTGATATTACCAATAAAGCGATTAACTACATCAGACAGCAAAAGACAATGGTTCCGGATAAACCATTCTTTGTCTACCTGGCATTCGGGGCTACACATGCTCCCCACCATGCACCAAAGGAATGGATAGAAAAATACAAAGGAAAATTCGATCATGGATGGGATAAGCAAAGGGAAATTACCCTTGAAAAACAGAAAGCCCTCGGCGTTGTTCCGAAGGATTGTGTTTTATCTGCAAGACCGCAAGAAATACCTGCTTGGGATAGTCTGAATGAAAATGAGAAGACGACAGCCTCAAGACTCATGGAAGCGTATGCCGGATTTGCAGAGCATACTGATCATCAAGTGGGAAGATTATTATCTACACTACAAGAAATTGAAGCTTTGGACAATACCTTAATATTCTACATACTCGGAGATAATGGAGCTAGCGGTGAAGGAGGCATTAATGGAAGTGTAAACGAAATGGCAGCATTGAATAATTCTCCGGATACAACTGAAAATATTTTGAATCATTTAGACGACATAGGAACTCCTATGGCTTATAATCACTATCCTGTTGGTTGGGCTCATGCTATGGATACACCATACCAATGGACCAAACAGATTGCATCACATTGGGGAGGAACAAGAACAGGAATGATTACTCATTGGCCCAATGGTATAGCTTCAAAGAACGAAATACGCCAACAGTGGTGCCATGTCATTGATGTGGTCCCTACAATACTAGAAGCAGCTAAGATACCACATCCTCAGTTTGTTAATGGCATTCAGCAGGATCCTATAGAAGGTATAAGTTTTGGATATAGCTTCGATGATCCGCAAGCTCCGGACAGACATACCACTCAATACTTCGAAATTTTCTCCAACAGAGGTATATACAATGAAGGATGGTCAGCTTGTACTATTCATTCTATCCCTTGGGTTCTTAGCGGAACGAATAAAAATTTTAATGATGATTATTGGGAACTTTACGCCCCAGGTGATTGGAGCCAGGCTTATAATGTGGCATCTGAATATCCTGAAAAACTTAAAGAACTTCAGGCATTGTTCCTGATTGAGGCATCCAAATATAAAGTTTTCCCCCTAGATGACAGAAAAGCAGAACGTTTCAATTCAGACCTTGCCGGCAGACCCGATCTTCTGCAGGGCCGTACATCTATGACATTGTATCCTGGTATGAGCCATCTGAATGAGAACACTGTTCTTAACATAAAAAATAAATCATTTTCAGTTACAGCTGAAGTTGAACTTAAAGATGATACTGCTAACGGCGCTATAATAGCCCAAGGAGGAAGATTTGCTGGTTGGTCACTTTATATGAAAAACGGCTATCCCGTTTTCTGTTATAACTGGTTTAACAGACAACATTATTACATTGGCAGCAGAGAACAACTTAATGCTGGAAAACACTTTATACACTTCGAATTCAAATATGATGGTGGCGGAATTGGTAAAGGAGGAACAGGGATTTTATATGCAGACGATCATGAATTAGCTCAGGGACGTATTGAAAATACTATTCCATTTGTATTCTCTGCTGATGATTTTATGGATATAGGAAAAGATTCAGGAGCTCCGGTTACCGAAGATTATGGTTCTTATCAGGGAGTTTTTACAGGCACTATAAACTGGGTAAAAATCAACATCGGCTCTGAAGTAAATGATGATCCTGTTGGGAAGGAACACGCATATTTGGTAAGACAATAAAAGTTGAAAGCTAAAAGTTTAATGTTATTCAAAAATTAGTGATTGAGACAAAGGCTTTTATTCAAGAATAATTATTTATTTTAAAAGCAAAAGACCTCTGAAATTTCAGAGGTCTTTTGCTTTTATACCAATTATGAATATTTTTTGATTCATTTAGAAATTAAATACAAGTTTTAATAAAAGACCGACCCCTGCCATGGCAACAATAATGAGGGGTTCTTGTATTTTTTTGAATTTAAATAAAACAAAAGCTGTGGATAACGCAATCAGCAATGTAGGGATATCAACGAGTGTCCTTTTACCTATTACAAGAACAGATCCGGCAATTGCGCCTATGGCTGCTGCAGTGACTCCATCCACAAATGCCTTGATAGCAGGATGCTTACCAAACTTTTTAAAGTAAGGAGCAGGAAGAACAGTAAAAAGATAACATGGCAAAAAAGTAGCCGCTGCCGCTGCACATGCACCCCATATGCCAGCTGCAAGGTATCCGATAAAACCTACTGTAATTACTACAGGTCCTGGTGTAATCATGGCCACAGCAACGGCATCCAAAAACTGTTGCTCGGTAAGCCATTGATATTCTTTGACAGTTCCTCCATAAAGAAACGGAACTATTGCCAAACCACTTCCGAATACGAATGCTCCTGCTTTTGTAAAAAATAAGATGATCTGCCATATCCTGTTATTCTCAGTTTCAAACAATGAAAAGCTTAACAATAACGGTGGAGCAATCATCTTAAAACTTTTAGCCATCATAAATTTAGGAGGAGCTTTCATAAACCAGACAAGAACTCCAGCTGCGAGGATCAGCCACATATTCTCTTCTTCCAATAAAAACGTAGAAATAGCCAAGACTGCAAATATTCCCCAAAGTACCTTATCACTCCCGATGCTTTTTGTCGTAAGTTTATAGCTGCTTAAAGTTATAATACCAATAACACATGCTCCAACTCCATAAAATATTGCCTGCATCGCTGGTATTCCACCAAATTCCGCATAAGCGTATCCAAGAGCAAGAACCATCAGAAAAGACGGCAATACAAAAGCTAACCCAACTAATGTGGCACCAATAAATTTATAATGCACATACCCAAGATAGATAGACATCTGTGCAGCCAATGGCCCAGGAGCAAGCTGAGACAGAGCCATTCCTTCCCGATAATCATCTTCGGATATCCATTTATATTTGTCTACAAGATCCCGGTGCATATAACCTACTAACGCCACAGGACCTCCAAAACCAATGGTTCCAAGTTTAAGGAAATACATTATTAAATCCTTAAGAGAATATGAGACTAAATTAGTTTTTCCTTCCATAGTATATTTTTTCTTTTAGCTTCAACTTAACTTTAAAAGAAAGTTTTTATCTTTTAAAGCCAAATAACTTATGTTCATTAACTTTAAACTTATAACTTACAACTTTAAATTCCTTTAAATTCCCACCCATGCGTTTCTTCACTTACATGCTTACACCAGCTGTATAGAGCATCATAAATAATCATTCCCTGTTTTAACATTTCATGATCATTTTTAAAATTATAAGACAAGCCAGCTGATATTGCAAATAGTCCGGAGGCCTGAGGTGCCAGATCATAACGGTCTGTATCAGCAGCTCTTACTATTAACGCAAGCCTGAATAATGCCTTATCCTGAATCTCATGTTTTTTCAAGAAATAATCAAAAGTACATTTATCACCTTCATGTGTATACTCAACTCCGGGGATATCATAAGGAATCGCATTGAGCTCACTTGCTTTTTCTATTACCTGGTTTGTCGGAACGAATACGAATTCAGGCGAATCATCAATAAACCTGCTGATCAACCAGGGACAAGCAATCCTGTCTATTTTGGGGCGTTCTCTTGTTATCCACTTCATAATAATACATAGATTTTATTCATCATGCTTTCTGAAATCCAATGAGTGGAAAACAAATAGCCGCACTGCATTCGTTGAAATATACTTATTTCCTGAAGCTTCCTGTTGAAAGACATTCATATAACCTAAATGAACATTGAGATGAGGAGTAAACTGATATCCAAATCCTATAAAGAACCTGTTCTGATCAAAATAATTATAGACTATATTTTTCCCAAAGTTTACAAACACTTCATCCATAAGTATAAAGAATGGTGTTTTTGCAACAATATCTTTACCTTTCAGAGGAACGAATAAAGATAAATTATATCTGAGCCTGAAATTGAATGATGTTGAATTTTGTAACTTGTCATTAACTACCTTTTTGGAAAATCTTTCTTCAAGTCTTATCCATTGCAATGTCTGAAACCTGACATACTTCTGCCTCCACCATATCTGCTGCCATGTCCGATTTTCCGGGCGTATTGTATTTAAGCCTTTTCCAGGGAAGTGATCTACAAAAGCATATCCCAGATTTAATCTGAAATTGTCGCTGACAAAATAAGTTAAAGCTGGTCTTATCAACAATTGAAAAGGCCTCTCAACAAAATGATCTGTCTGCCTATAATGTAGATCCAACCAGAGTCCCCAGTGATTTGACAATCTGGTCTGATTAAAATAACCTAGCCATAATTGTTCCCTTTCATGTGTTTGTTTCGTCGATGTCTGCGCTTGCATATCAAAGGATACAAACAACAAAGTGATAAAAATAGATAAAAATACCTGCTTCATAATTCTATGATCTGATAACCTACTTTATATACATTTTTTATTTCCACTCCTGATTTGGAATTAAGGAGCTTCTTTCTCAAGTTCTTAATATGAGCAAACAGAATATTAAAAGATTCAAGATTATCCACATCATCCCCCCATAGATATTCTGCTAAAAGTTCTTTTGAAACAACTCGGTGTTTGTTTGCATGAAGGTGAAGCAGAATATCGTATTCTGTTTTTGTTAATTTTAGAGGCTGATCCCAAACAAATACAGTTCTTGCATAGAGATCAATAACAACGTTACCTATATATATCTTTGAATTGCTCTGAAATTTTTTCCTTCGTGTAACTGATTTTATCCTGGCAATAATTTCTTCGTTGTGCATCGGAAGTACCAGGTAATCGTCTACCCCCAGTTCAAAGGCTGACAGCTTGTACTCCAGGGCACCGTTGGTTGATAAAAATATTAATCCTTCATTTCTGTTATTTTCAGAGAACTGTCTTAGCCAGTCATAGGACTCAATTTCAATCTGGTCTATGTTAATAACAAGGCAGTCATATTCATAAAGCAAAAACTTTTCAGACGCTTGCTGAATGGACGATACACTGTCGTGTAAAAAATCCTGACTGATCTTAAGATCAGGTAAATCCGTGTCTGAAAAATTTACTAAAAGGAGTTTCATTTCCACAAACATACGATATGATTGTGAAGATTTGCTGAATTGAAATGCAACTAAAATGACCTCAAAAGTAAAAAATCAGATATTTTAATTTTTTTCGGAAATCGTACCACTAAAACTTTAAAGGATAAATTATTCACATAAAGAAATCCCTTTTTCAAATTCATTTTATAGAATTCTCTCCTTTCTTACCTTAAGTCAAGGTTTTTATCATTTCGTAACAAGATATTTGCCCTATCAATAATTTAAATCTCAAAAATGAAAAATTTAAAATCAGTCAAAATATTTTTGTTTGCTGCAGGCTTGATCGGGATGATAATTGGAGCTTCTCTACTAATAATTCCCATTGCATTTGAAGCATCTGCTGGTATTCGCCTTGACAACGAGGTAAATATTCTAAGTGAGGTAAGAGCTCCCGGAGGAACTTTAATGGCTGCAGGAATACTAATCGCCTCTGGAGCCTTTGTATCTGGCATGACATATATTTCTATTGTATTGGCAGCATTATTCTATTTATCTTATGGCTTATCAAGAACGATCAGTATAATATTAGATGGATTACCTACCGATACCCTCGTGATGGCAACCGTGAGTGAAATTATTATAGGATTAATCAGCTTATATCTATTATTTAAGTTTCCAAAGCCTCAATATGAGAGGTTTAATCAATAATACCTTTATTGGATTTATCATTTTCCAGTAATCGTTTTCTGATCCTACTGAAAGATTCCGGGGTAACACCGATATAGCTGGCTATTTGATGCAAAGGCACTCTGTTTAAAAGCTCAGGTTGCGTGTTAATTAAAATCCGGTATCTTTCTTCAGGTTTATGATGATTGAGCAAATTCATTCTATATTCAATTTTCGAATAATCCTGAGACATTAAAGTATGCACCAGATATTTCAATTTGGGATATTTTCTATGCAACTTATATTCTTGTTCACGAGTGCCGGTGATCAATACACAATCTTCCGCACAAACCAACCAGTACGCAGAAGGAGCCTGCTCCAGATAGCTGGAGTAAAGTACAGCAGGTTCACCCTCAAGAAAAAACCCTGTAGTTCTCTCTTCTCCATCAGTCAGCTGATATTGACGTATACAACCTTTTAAAACAAAATAACAAGTATCGCAAACACTTCCTTCTCTTTGTATTATCGTTCCTTTTTGAAAAGCTCTGACATCAGTGTTTTCTGCAATAAATTGCATTTCATCTTCCTCAAATTTATTTAATGAGTCTATAAAATCAGTCAGTAGTTTTTTCATAAAAAGTGAATTTGTGCTCTGTCAGCTCTAATAAAAATAGTATACAAGATTTGACAATCCAATAAGAACCCAGGTATATATTACAGAAAATTCATTCAAGCTTTAAGATACTTCTCGATTAATTCATTATTAATTCTTTCCTTCAACTAATCATCTGGCACTTATATGGGCCTTAACATTTCTCCCCCATGCTATAAATGCAGAAGTTACAGCAAAGAAAATATTCACACCTATCTGAGCTACTTCTCCTCTTGAAATGTGAAAAATAATTGCAGCAATCATCAATACAATAGTTGCCAATGCTATATAAACAGTAAACTTTGAAACTCTCCTCAATAAAGCCGGAAGTACAAGGCCTAGTCCTGCCAGGATATCCAATATACCGGTAAAATTTACCAGACCTGGATGGGCTGCTGTCCATGGCCACATAGCAGCAAGTTCTTCTGCTGGTTTAAACAATTTCATTGCTCCAGCCCAGGTGAACCCAGCAACTAACAGGATCTGCGCAAGCCATAAAGTAATATTCAGTAATACAGATTTCTTTTCTCCTTTAATCATATAATAATTCTTTTTAATTCACTACAAAATTAACGAAATTCACTTTCGTTCAGATAGTACTATCCTCTTGGATAGCGCTATCCAAGAGGATAGTATAAGGAAAAAACAGAAATAAAATGCTTGCAAAAGGTAGTTGTCCCAAAACAATGTTGTCTATCAGAGATGCTCTGGAAGCACTTGAAGGAAAATGGAAGTTACTGATTCTATTTTCATTATCAAACGGACCGAAACGATTCAAACAAATCTCTAAGGATGTTGGCAGTATTACAGATAAAACTTTATCTAAGGAGTTAAAAAGTCTGGAAACCAACAAACTGATTAAACGAGAAGTTTATGACACATTTCCTCCGACTGTGGAATATTCCATTACTCCCCATGGTTTGTCACTGGAAAAAGTTCTGGACGAGCTGCATTATTGGGGATTGTCTCATCGCAAAAAAGTTATTGGCAAATAATAAATTTATTCTTCTATCTTAATTTCAGAACCTGTAAAATATTATTTAGATATCCTTCAGAATATTATCACCATCAGCTTGAGCAATAGTTGATGAGAAAGACATTTATTTAATTCTTTCTCTGATCTATCTGACTACTTTTATCAACCTAAAGCCACCGACTTCAGCTGCTTCAGAAAAACCTATCTCTTTTTCATTATAAATAAAATTACCATTATCAAATTTAATTATCTCCTTATTCAATAGAAAAAAGTAGTTGTCACAATCTTCAAAAATATCAGGAGTAGAATCTGTTAACTCTATCAACTGTATATAACTAAGGTTGTCATTTGCCACAAGTTCCTTTAGTGGAATTTGTTGCCCATTTGACTGAAAAAAATATTTGATACCTCCTCCAGGCATTCCAAACCATGGTATCGCCGGACCTCCAGAGGCAGATACAGATGGTGGAAGATCATTGATAATAAAAATTTTATATTGTAAACCATTAAAATGAGGTGGCAAGGATTTCTTTTCAAAGGGTTCATCATTTCTCCAAAAGTAAATAGCTTGATTCTGCCATTCAGGATTAGAAAAATTTTCAACTAAATTGTCAGACGAATAATGCATAAACAAATCATGTGTCAACAATTGTAATGTTGACGATTCTATTTTATCCCTTAATTCTGAAGAAAACTTTGATAGAGAATTGTCTGCTGCTCCCTTAGAAACAACGTCTTCTTTTTTCTTTCCAAATAGTCTTTTAAACATTTTAATTATCTTAAAATACAAATTCAGGCTTGATAACGGTTAATATACTCCCAATCATATGCTAGGTTTGATTAATTTACTAACAGTTAGCCATTCTATAACAATTTAGCAATTCACTCTGTCTCCATGTGATTTAGGCTCTGATATAACTAAAAAATGTAAGTCTTCAGAGTTATAATTAGAGATCTTATGTTTACTCAGTTTAGGGACATGAATGCTTTCATGAGCATTTACAACGTAGTTCTTTCCGTCAATTTCAAAAGTTGCTATCCCTGATAAGATAAAAAATAACTGCTGGGAATTATGATGATAATGTAATTGTTCGAAAGTCCCTACTGGCATTCGTTCCTGAATAACACTCAAACTGTCAGACTTTAGAAGATGCCAACCATCACAATCATTTCCCCATTTGTAACTTTCAGAATTTAGGATTGAATTGATCATAATTTTAAATCCGGGTTATTTTTAAATAGCATAGTTTATTATCTGATATTTTATCGAATTGATTCAACAATCAGACTGTTAGAAATAACAGCGACTCCCCGTGCAACGCTATGTCTTCTCCGTGTAATTAAGAATCATATTATTGAAGTCAGGGAAAAATTCATATAGCAATTCTAAGCTTGGGCCCTTTTTCTTCAAATCCATTCCTTTTATAAAATTCAATTGTTCTAGGCCATTCATCCTTGTTAGGTGCACCCACCTCCACCTTCTTCCAGTTCTTTGTTTTAGCGAACCCTAATGCAGCATTTATTAATAGTTTTCCAATACCCTTGCTTCTGATAGTTTCATCAACATACAATTCTGTTATTACCCCGAAATCTCCTCCATTATATATTGCAGTTGCCTGAGCAATTGTTATTATACCAATTGCGTTATTTGTCTTATTATCTATAGCAATGAATCCTGCAAAATTATCTCTGATCAATAATTCTTTACATGTCATTTCTATCTTTGCAGCATCAATGACAAAATTACTTCCACTCCTTTGATTGAAGCCTCTTAATAATTCACAGATTAATTTGGAAAGAACAAGAGAGTCCTTTATTGTAGCTTTAGTTATTGAGAAATTATCCATTTTTTTATCATCATAAATTTCGGAGGAATGAAATAAAATAGGTTAAAATTTAATTATCCTCTTTCTTTTTTTCATTAAACTCAACTTGGCTATAACCTAACAGCTGTCTGATTGAAGCCAGGTGGCCCAAAAGAACTATAGGTACAATAAAGGTTGGCAACCAAATAACCGGGAAATATAATATAGCAATGTTTGGTTGATCAAATGCAAATTTTTGAAAAGGAGAAGGAGTAGCTAAAATGGCATTTACCACAATATTCAACAAAAGTCCCAGACAAATAAAGTTCCAGATTAAAATAGCCTGACGACTCAACTTTCCTTTACTCAAACCAAAGTATGCAACAAATGGGGCAGTAATTCCTGCAATTATATCAAAATTCCTCCCTTCGAAGGTCATTAGTTCAGGTACCGCTCTACTTAGATAAAGCCAGAATAAGACTATCTCAACAGGAATTCTGACAATGTTTATGTAGGTCAAATTTTTAAGTGGCAAACTATCTACAAATTTTCGTCCTGGTTGAGTTGTAAAAAGATATACAATTGTTAAAGCAACGGGCAATATACCCAGAAGAAATATTTTAGGAGGTATTGAATTTGTATCCGAATTATAGATTCCTTTTAAAGCCAAGGTTGCTTGAACAAGCAACCATATTATAAGTCCTGCTAAAATCATCTTTGATTTAGAACTTACACTTTTCCAATTACTGCTTTTGATTGCAAAGATAAAGAGTATCAATGTTCCTAAGGTCGTTAATACAAAAGTAATAGTAACGTAATGGGGCAAATTTTCTAGCATATTTTCTTTATTATATATTTTTCATCAAAAAATAATTACAAAAATATTCCGGTAAGAAGCATATTATACAATCACTCCTCTTACTGATATCACAAGCCAATTTTAGTAATTAAAATATCTGTTTCAGGGTAATAGTAAATAATTTTACTTTTAGAAACAACCCCAACAAACAACTCTGTTCCAAACTCTTACACAATCTAACCACAAAAGAGAACTTCTGCCTGTTTTATATTCCTTTAAACTGATAATTTTAACAACTTTTCAACAAAACTTTGATACGATTGAAAACGTATTTATTAGATTTCAATTGAATATGAGACTAATCTACACGATACCACTTCTTTTACTTCTGGTATCTTTTCAAATGAGGGCACAGACTACATTAAATTTTTCTGTTACTCAAAATCCCAGCATACTTACATTGAATGCCGGGCCAAATAAATCAATCGCCAATGGACAGCAGGCTATACTTGGAGGGTCGCCGAGTGTGAGTGGCGGTACTTCACCTTACACATACAGCTGGTCTCCTTCACTGGGCCTGAACCAGGATAACACATCAAATCCTGCTGCAAGTCCTGTAGTTTCTACAGTTTACACTATGACAGTGACAGACAGTAAAGGATGCAGCAATTCCAAAAGCGTAACAGTTACAGTCAACGGTGTACCTGTTGGAATCTTTAATGGATATGCTTCTTCAATCAAATTATTTCCAAATCCTACAAGTGGCTCCCTGTTTATATCTTCTGACCTCATTCCTGGGAAAGACCTTAAGCTAGAAGTTTTTAACTCGCAGGGTATTCCTGTTTATGAAGATATTCTTTACAGTTCTAATGGAACTCTGGATGCAGATATAGACCTCCCTGAAGATATCAAAGGTCTGGTCATGATCAAACTGTCCAGCAATGATTTGCAGGTAGTTCATAAAATAATGGTTGAATAGTTTGTCTGGGATTATGATAAAGAAATACAAAAGTTCATTCAATATAACTAGTATAATATTAACTCTGTTCCTGCTTTCCTTCACTGGAAACCTAAGAGCCCAGAATACTATAATATATAAAGGAGATTCCATAAAACTATCTCTCGATACCTACAGAGGACAAGTAGTCTGGCAGAAGGCGGCAGAATTTAGTGGTATGCCCGTTACATGGTCTGATATCCCCGGAGCAACTTTCAATAATTATTGGGTAAAACCGACAGAGCACACCTTTTACAGAGCGAAGGTTACAGAAGGCACTTGTAATCCAGTGGTTTACTCTCCTGAAAAGGTTGTATTGATCAGTTCTCAGCCAGGAGTCTCCATAACTGTGACAGCACCTGCAAATATCACACATAGTACCGCGGACATTGCAGCACTCGTGCAGCGTGTAGGCGGAGATGCAAAAGTTACAGCAAGAGGAGTATGCTGGAGCACAAGTATCAATCCCACGATAGAAAACAGCAAGACTATCAACGGCACCGGAACCGGTTCGTTTAATGCTACTCTTACAGGACTTCAGGAAAATACAACATATTATGTAAGAGGATACATTACTGCAGATAACTTATATAGCTACTATGGTGCTGAGCCACCCCTTATTGCTTATTTCACTTTTAAAACACCTTATAGGGTAAAGGTAACAGGAAATATAGTAACTGAAACATCCTTTACCACAGCTACCCTGAAAAGTGACCTTTCGTTCAATGGAACGAGTGTTCCGATTGTTTCAAAGGGTATTGTCTATCGTACTGTTTCTGACTACAGAATTGATAAACGCTATCCGGATCTGACAGACATTAGGACCGTGGATGGTTCAGGAAACGGATCCTTTACAACTAATCTTACTAACCTAAAATCGGGGGGATATTATATATACAGGTCATATGCCACTACAGCTGATGGAGTAACCTACTACAGCGATGGATGGACGTTTAAAACACTTCACCCATTAACAGCAGTGCTATCAGGCTTGGGCCGCCTTGAGAGCAATCGTGCAGACATAGGAATGACTGTTTATGGAACAGGACCTTATTCTGAAAAGGGAATATGCTACGGACTTTCTCCTTCACCAGCCATTGCAGGAGCGCACTCACAGACAGGGATTATTCAATCTTTAAATCCTAACACCAAATATTATGCTCGTGCTTATGTAATCGATTCTAGTGGCACTGTTATATATGGTAATGAAATTCCATTCACAACCCTTCCACTAAATTCTCAACCTCTGACAGTAACAGCCTATGGGGCGACTGTGGAGGCAGGTAATGTCTATACCAATTCTATCATTGAAGGATCAGGAACAGTCACAAACAAAGGAATTTGCTATGATGTACCTGAAGATCAACCGACCATAGTTATAACTACCGACAACAATAAAACTATAGAAGGGCCTGGAAGTGGCGCTTTTTCAAGTGCACTTAAAGGACTTACAAAAGAAGGCACATATTATTATCGAGCCTATGCCACACTTAACAATGGAACTACTGTCTACTCCGGTTACAAATACTTCTTCTTTTACGACTTCATCGATGCTGAGGTGCAGATTAATAAGATTGTTTCTATTCAACATAATGCAGGAGTATTAAGCAGCAAAGCAGAACTTATTGAAGGAACAGGCAGAGGCACAATCAGCGCAAGAGGAATTTGTTACAGCACTGAGCCAAATCCTTCCGTGGGAGATTCAAAAGTCATCACAGCTAACAACAGTGGTGATTTACAGACCACTATTACAGGTTTAAAACCGAACACAACTTATTATGCGAAAGCGTATGTCATAGTCAATGCATATGGAGAAGGATATTCAACATACTACAGCGATGAGCTTTCCTTTACTACATTCCCTTCTCCAGTGGCATCGGTTACTACAGAAACTCCTTCTTCTATCGCTAATACCTCTGTTATTCTGGGTGGTAAAATTATAGTTAGCGATATTGTAACTGAACGCGGAATCTGCTGGAGCTTGTCTCCTTCCCCTTCCATACTAGGTAACAAAGTTGTGGAAGGTGCCGGTGCCGGATCTTTCAATCTTACATTAACAGGACTAACACCTGGCATGAAATATTATGCAAAAGCCTATGCGACTACAAATAGCGGTAGCACGATGTATGGAGATGAGGTTTCATTTACTACCGAAATCAATCCTATAACGATTTTAACCACAACTGTAAGCGGTATTACCTCCAATGGTGCTATGTCAGGAGGCTCAGTTATATTGGAGGGTGGCATGACCGTCAATGAGAGAGGTATCTGTTATGGAACAACAGGAGGCCCTACAATCAGCAACAGTAAAACCAACAATGGTCAGGGTGCGGGTACTTACACAAGTACATTAACCGGTCTTACGGCCAATACAACTTACTATGTAAGAGCATACGCAACAGATCACACAAATAAGACGCATTATGGAGATGAGGTAAGTTTTACTACTCCAGTGGCTGCCGCCTTTCAGGTCACAACTACTCCTATGACTAACATTCAGCTGCTAACTCCTACTTACAGCGGCACTTCAGGAGGATCTGTAAGTGGAACAGGGACCATATCTGCAAAAGGAGTGTGTTGGAATACAGCTGAAAATCCAACAATCGCCAATTCCAAAACTACTAATGGAACAGGATTAAGTGCTTTCAGTAGCATTGTTACAGGACTTAATCCGGGAAGTACATACTATTACCGAGCCTATGCTACCAGCAGCACGGGTACAACAGTTTACGGTGAACAGTATTCTGTGTATTATGCAACTACCATTACAACTGAAATGCCTTATAATATACAAGGTACGACAGCATCATCAGGAGGCAACATTCCTACTCCGGCTTCCGGAACCATTACTGCAAGAGGAGTTTGCTGGAGTATTGCGGAGAATCCAACAATCGTGAATTCAAAGACATCCGATGGAACCGGACCGGGAACATTTTCAAGTTCACTGACCAGCTTAACAGTGAATACTACCTATTATGTAAGGGCATATGCTACATTAAGCACAGGAAGTACCTATTATGGAAATCAACATACTCTTACAACATATCAGGCAGGAACTGTTTCAGTAACTACCCTTGCAGCTTCCAATCTTACTGACATTAGCGCTGAAATAGGCGGAAAAGTTATAGGCCAGGAAAACATTCAGGCGCGGGGCATCTGCTATGGAACCATACAGGATCCTTCTTTAAGCAATAAAGTCATAACTGCCTATACCTGGACAAGTGATTATTTATTTAGTCTAAAAGCCACAGGGTTAACTGAAAACACTCTCTATTATGCCAGGGCTTATGCCACTCTGACTAATGGAACAACAGTATATGGCAATCAGGTTTCCTTTACTACACCAGTAGGTCCTTCCTATACGATCACAACTTCTCCTGTTACCGACATTCAGCCAAATTGGGTGATGGGAGGAGGAACCTATAGCGGGCCAGGAACTATAACGGACAAAGGTGTAGCATTCGGAACCAGCCCTAATCCTGTCGCTTATTCAATTGGATCAGGAACCAGCCAGATGCCATCTGAAACAACTGCTTTTCAAGGGCATCTTGGTCCGTTACAACCGAATACAGTATATTATGCTAGGGCATATATAGCTGCTTCAAGTGGAAAGATCTTTTATGGAAATCAAATCACTTTCACTTCCGGAAATATAGAAGTAAAGACTGCGGGTTCTTCTGTATCAGGAATGTCTGCCAGCTTACATGGGTATATTGCTGTTTATAATGGAGGAGCTATAACAGACAAGGGGATCTGCTGGAGCAGCACAAATACCACCCCAACTACTGCAGACTCGAAATCATCTCAGGGAACTGCTGCCGGGCCATATAGTACCACGATTACAGGGCTTTCTCCAAGCACTGTATATTCCTTTAGAGCCTATGTTATTACAAGCAGTGGCACAACTATATATGGAGAAGTGTTGGGCTTTATCACAAGAGATCATGCAACCATTGTGGTAGAAACCAGAGGTTCTTTTGAGAAAACTACCACCAGCTTATTAATAGGTGGAGAGGTTGTAAATGAAGGTAGTGAAGTAGTCACTACCAGGGGTGTTTGTTATGATGCGACAAACCCAACCCCAACAACATCAGATAGCAAAGTAATCAGTGGTTCCGGCAATGGCGCCTTTGGAGCTTTATTAAGCGGATTGCAGCCGTCTACAAGATACTACTACAGAGCATATGCTGTTACCAATGCCGGTAAGACAGTTTACGGAAGAGTTATTATGGGCTTTACCCTAACATATGATATCATACCTCCTCCTGCACCAGATCCAGAAGAACCAACGCCTCCTAATAATGGAGGTGGAAGTGACGGTGGTGGTGGTTTTACTCCGGGAATCGGGGATCGATATCTGATGTTTGGAAGAGTATTTGGCCCCGCTAAGCAGGATTGCCGTGAAGGAAGTAACTATTTCCAAGATTATAAGGCCTATGGAATATTGTATGTGGAAGGGAAACATACAAAGGCTTCCTATGATCAGGCAAGGGCAAGCCTGGATGCACAGATGAGAGCGAAATATTATGGTGACAAATATACTTACACTGTAGAATCATCCGCTGACTACAATGTTAGTTATAGATATGCAGTAATTATCGAGTATAAAAAGAAAATTTCAGGTTGGGATTGTTATAGTGTCTTCGTAACGATAGGATATGGGAACTCATATGATGAAGCTCTGACTCATGCATTGTCAAGAAAAAACAAGGATACTAACAATGGAAACAAGGCTCCTTATAAAGTGCTTAAACAGCTTCACTGGTAGTATTGAGGAGATAAAATTTTACGCTCTCTCCCCTATCTTTATTTATCTCTAAAAAACATTCATTGAATGATCATAAAAATCAAAAGCGTTTCACATTAACAGTGAAACGCTTTTTTTATCTTTATAAAACTATTTCTTTTCAATATTGGCATCATTCACAACAGCATTCTGTTGCATTCTTATTCTTGCTGCATAATCCCAATCAATCAAAGGATAAACATTGTATTTCTTTGCTTCACTTTCATAGAGCTCTTTCAACTCCTTTAGCTTTTCTGGATATTTTGCGGCCAGATTATTTCGTTCATTAAAATCTTCATTCAGATTATACAACTCCCACACATCTTTCGAAGGATCTGAAACAATCGATTTTCTTTCTCCTTCGAAAAAAGCAAAATCGATATAATCAGGATGATGTGCTGCGGCAGCTTTCCAGCCATCTTTATATATTGCTCTTGAACCCGCTATAGTATAGTATTGCTGAGTATGTTTTGTAGGAGCATTTGGATTTGCAAAAGAAGAATTTAGCTCTTGCCCTTCCAATGGTGCCTGTGCATAATTCTTTACTTTCTCAGGTAAGTTCAGTCCTACCAGTTTAAGTGTAGTAGGATATATATCTGTTATGTGCGCATACTGATTTCTGATTCCTCTTTCTTTGATTCCCTTTGGATAAAAGACAATTAAAGGATTGTGCGTACCACCTTCCGAAAAAGCATCCTGCTTCCAGTATTTAAAAGGTGTGTTGGTCGCCTGTGCCCACCCTAATGGATAGTTGGCTGAAGTGATGACGTCTTTTGTTCCTATTTTATCATACTCGCTTAGAACAAGCTTTCTATATTCATCACGTGTCACTTTATCTTTGCCAAAAGCAACAGTTTTTGTTGTTACACCATATTCAGTTCCTTCTTTACTGGCGCCGTTGTCACCAATTGAAACAAATACTGCGGTATTTTCAAGTTGTCCTGTTTCTTTTAAATAATTCAGCACGCGTCCGATTTCATAATCAGTATACTCCAGGAATCCTGCATATACTTCAAAGAAACGAGCGAATAGCTTACGCTCCTCTTCCGGAAGGTCTTTCCATGCTTTAACCAGGGAGTTACGTTCAGATAGTGTAGCATTCGCAGGTACTGTACCAAGTTTCTTCTGATTAGCTAATACCTTTTCACGATATATATCCCAACCTGCATCGAATTTGCCTTTATATTTATCACTCCATTGCTTGTCTACCTGATGAGGAGCGTGAGTAGCCCCAGGTGCCCAATAAATAAAAAACGGTTTATCAGGTGCTTTGCTTTTTAACCTTGTAATGTAGCTGATAGCTTTGTCTGCAAGCAGTTTATTCAAGTGCGTGCCATCTGGTTTAATGTGTTCATTGTCTTCAACCAAATCAGGTTTATACTGGTCAGTAGCTCCGCCAAGAAAACCGTAGTTATGATCAAATCCCTTTCCAGAAGGCCAACGCGTGAAGGGTCCAGCATCTGTTGTTTCTTCATCTGGTGTTAAGTGCCACTTGCCTAATTGAAAAGTAGCATAACCGTTTTCATTCAACACTTCCGCAATAGTGGCCTTTTCGCTAGGTATCTTACCATCATATCCAGGATAATCAGCCCTTACTGAATTACTAGGAAATAATCCCATGTGAGCAGAATGGGAGTTTCTACCTGTTAATAGAGCGGCACGTGTGGGCGAACAAATACCGGTTGTATGGAAATTGGTATATCTAAGGCCATTATTAGCAAGACTATCAAGGTTTGGAGTATTGACTAATCCTCCGAAAACACTAGCAGCTCCATATCCGACATCGTCTATTAAGATCCAAATGACATTGGGTGCACCAGCAGGTGCTTTCTTCCCCCCGTATATAGTCTTATAAGCAGGTTGTGACTCCTGCCATGAAATGGAAACTTTACCTTCACCTATTTTTTCTTCCTGTGCAAATGAAGGCGACAAAGCTGCCGCTGACAGGAATAAGGCAGTTGATAATAGTTGTATCTTTTGCATCATTTAATATATTTAGTAAACTATTGAGTGATTGATTTTTAATCAACAGTAGAATTACATTGATTTCTTTCGGATGGTTGAAAGCTACTGCTTGATTTGATAAATGTCATAGAAAAATAAAAGCGTTTCATATCAGAAACGCTTTTATTCAATAGATAAATTATTTTGCTGGCTCTTCTGCTAGCTTAGGAGTTTCAATTAATTCAAGCACAACTTCGTTTAACTTTCCGCTAAATGCGAATGGAGCTTTATAAGCAGGAGTAACCGTTGTTCCCAGATCTCTTCCTACTTCCAGTCCATCATAGCCGCTACTTGCATTACTTATCTTTCCAAGATTTTTTGAACCTACTTCTTGACCATTGATAAATAAAGAGACTGCTTTATTCTTTCCATCATTGCTATAAGAAACCTCTGCCTTTAAAGATACTTTTCCTGCAGGAATTTCTTTCTCAGATTTGACTTCGATCAACTTTCCATCAGCATTGTAAGCAAAGGCCAGTTTTTTATCTTTAACATAAAAACTTATTCCTGACAATACATTTCCAAAAGAGAACAATACTCCTTGAGTAGCAGGAGTTACTTCAGCACTGGCAGTTATAGAATATGAGTCATTATAGAACTTTGGCGCTGCACTTCTGGACAAGAAGTTATCTTTGTAAAGAACTACTTTTTTAGAATTGCCAAAAGCAGTTTGGTTCTTCACAGCCCAATCATCTTTTAACGGATACACATTGTACTTCCATGCTTCTGCTTCAAAAGCTTCTGCAAGTTCTTTCACCTTTTCAGGGTATTTAGCTGCAAGATCATTCTGCTCATTGAAATCTTCGCGTACATTATACAAATACCATCTCTCTTCAGATGCAGGAATTCTTTTTGTGCGGTCATGTGGGAATGAAGCCTTCCAACCATCTTTATAAAGACTATGAGAGCCTGTCATTTCCTGATATTGAATGTTATGTCTTTCTGCGACACTTTTATTTGCAGGGTCGATGGTATAGCCAAGACTTGTACCTTCGATTGGTTCCTGAGGATAACCATTAATGACTGTCGGTACTTTTACTCCGGCAAGTTCAATTGTAGTAGGGAGAATATCGTTTACATAAGAATATTGATTACGAATACCACCTTTATCTTTAATCTTTTTAGGATAAAAGAGAATTAAAGGATCATGAGTACCGCCTTCAAAGTTTCCATAACTCTTATAAAAACGGAATGGTGTGTTCGTTGCTGCCGCCCATCCATCAGGCCATAGAGCCGAAGAACTTTCAGTACCCAGTTTGTCCAGGTTTTTCACTTCCTGAGCCAATACCTGTTCTCGAGTATCATCAGGGCTTGTAGTGATAAACTTTCCAAATTCTTTTGCACCACCTTCTGCCCCATTGTCACCAATAAGTAAAGCTATAAGTGTGTTATCAAGCTGACCAAGTTTCTCGACATAGTCAATGATTCGACCGATCTCGTGATCTGTCTGGGAAAGGAAGCCTGCATATACTTCCATATGACGCAGGTAAACTTTTTTCTCATCTTCGGATAATTTATCCCATGACTTTACACCTGGGTTTGCCGGAGGCAATGTAGTACCTGCTGGAACAACACCTTTTGCTATTTGATTCTTTAATACAGTTTCTCTGTATTTATCCCAACCAGCATCAAACTTTCCTTTATATTTGTCAATCCATTCTTTGGAAACCTGATGAGGAGCATGAACCGCACCCGGAGCAAAGTAAAGGAAGAATGGCTTATCAGGAGCTGCTGCTTTCTGGCCAGCAATAAAATTAATGGCTTCATTGGCAAACAATTCGTTTACATGTCTTCCCTTTGAATCTTCCGGTTCCCTTTGTGTATCACGGTAAAGGATTGGATGCCACTGATCTCCGGCTCCTGTTTCAGGAGGAAAACCATAGAAGTGATCAAAGCCTCGACCTGTAGGCCAGCGATTGAACGGACCTGCCTGAGTAGCATCAGATGGATGGGTTAAATGGTATTTACCAACAGCAAATGTATTGTATCCGTTTTCACGAAGTATTTCTGCTGCAGTTGCTTTTTCGAAAGGTAAGTATCCGTCATAGCCTGGAGTATCATATGAGGTACTTGCGAAAAACCCAAAGTGTGCTGAATGGGTATTTCTTCCTGTTAGCAATGCAGCTCTTGTCGGAGCGCAGTAAGCCGCAGTGTGGAAGTTTGTATAGCGCAATCCCTGATTGGCCAGACGATCGAAATTAGGAGTTTCGATTAAACCACCAAATGCAGTAGAAGCTCCATATCCAATATCATCAATAAGTATCCATATAATATTAGGAGCGCCCTCAGGAGCTTTTGATTGGGTTTGTGGCCTGGACTCCTTAGTTTCCGAAAGTGTTTTTCCTATCTTCCCTTGAAACGGTTGTGTTGGACTGTGCTGTGCATTGGCATAAAATCCAAGTGTCAACAAACCTGCTGATGCAAGTATTTTAAATTTATTTGGTTTCATTATATAGTTTGGTTGTTTTATTTTTTCTGTTCTGCTGTAGTTTTGATGTTTTGCTTGATATAATACTCAATATCAATCAGAGGATAGATATTATATTTCGCAGCTTCCTGATCATACAGGGCCTTCAGCTCTTTTAACTTTTCAGGAAATTTCTTTGCTAAATCATTACGCTCGTTGAAGTCCTCGTTCAGATTATATAATTCCCAAACATCATTTTCTACATTGTTTACATAAACAGGTTTGGTTTCTCCCAGATATGAAGCAAGATCCAATGGATTAGGATGATGTGCCGCAGAGGCTTTCCAGCCATCTTTTACTATTGCTCTGTTTCCGAATATTGTATAGTACTGTTGCGTATGTGTGCTCGGAGCATTCTTGTCTTTAATAGCATAAGCCAAGCTGTTCCCATGTAAAGGCTTCTGAGCAACATTCTTAATTTTCTCCGGCTGTTGAACCCCTGATAGCTCAAGAATAGTTGGATAGATATCAATCACATGCCCGTATTGATTACGGATTCCACCTTTTTCACTAATAGCTTTAGGATAAGAGAAGATCAAAGGATTGTGTGTACCCCCTTCAGCATTCGCATCTTGTTTCCATAATTTAAATGGTGTATTAGTCGCTTGAGCCCATCCTAAAGGATAGTTAGCAGAAGAGATCACTTCTTTACCACCAATTTTATCGTATTCGCTTTGGATAAACTTTTTGTAATCTTCACGGGTCAAAGCATTGGTCACGCCTGAAGTTACATTAGGGTTTTGAGTGGTTACTCCATATTCCGTTCCTTCTTTACTTGCCCCATTATCTCCCACGATGACAAAGAAAGCAGTGTTATCAAACTGTCCGGTAGTTTTCAAATGTGAAATTAAGCGACCGATTTCATAGTCTGTGTATTCAAGGAAACCTGCATAAACTTCCATGAATCTGGCATTCACCTTTTTTTCTTCAGGTGAAAGATCTTTCCATGCATGTAGGAAATTGTTTCTATCAGGTAATTTAGCATTGGCTGGAATTACGCCTAACTTCTTCTGATTGGCGAAAACAGTTTCTCTATAAGCATCCCAACCTGTATCAAATTTCCCTTTGTATTTATCACTCCATTCCTTAGCTACCTGATGTGGTGCATGAGCCGCTCCTGTTGCGTAATACAGGAAGAATGGTTTATTAGGAGCTAAAGCTTTTTGTTTCGTGATGTAATTGATGGATTTATCAGTAAGCAATTTATTTAAATGACTTCCATCGGTCTTCACATGCTGGTTATCTTCTACAAGATCTAATTTATATTGGTCAGTTGCTCCACCAAGAAAACTCAAATTATGATCAAAGCCCTTACCAGATGGCCATCTCAGAAAAGGTCCAAGATCAGAATATTCAGAGCCTGGTGTTAAGTGCCATTTGCCAACCTGATAAGTACTATATCCATTTGCCTGCAAAACTTCTGCTACAGTTCCATTCTCAGGTTGAATATATCCGTTATAGCCTGGGAAATCAGCATAAATAAATGGAGGTGGAAATAATCCCATACCTACAGAATGATGATTACGGCCTGTTAGTAAGGCAGCACGTGTGGGCGAACAGATTCCTGTAGTATGAAAATTTGTATATCGAAGACCATTGTTAGCCAATGTATCCAGGTTGGGAGTGTTGATCAGCCCTCCGAAAGTACTGATAGCTCCATAACCCACATCATCTAAAAGGATCAGAACAACATTAGGGGCCCCCTCTGGTGCAGCCTTGTTAAACTCAAGTTTATACGGTAAAGACTCGGAAGCATTCTTGGCAACCTTGCCCTTCCACTCCTGTGTCTGTTGCCCTTGGGAAGTAAGCGTCCCAAGCATAAGCATGGAAGAAAGTAGTATTTGTTTTTTCATAGTGATTAAAATGAAGGTTAATTTATACTATCCCTATTGACTACATAGAGATATAATCCTTATAAAAGCCCTTCAAAAGTTTAAAGGGCTAATTACATTCTAATTATAATATATTTAACAAGTGTATCATTAATGCGGCAAGCTTAATATAATATGCTTGTTTACTATAAATACACTATAATTCATTGTCCATAAAAGGAAATGAAATTACAGTCTTAGCATTCATTGATATGCTAAGTATTCTTATTGGTCTTTTAAAACCTTATATAAATGAATAGAATATGAAAGGCAGTTGGTGGCTGAACGGCCTGGTGGTGAGCAAACATACCAAAAAGCAGGATATAAAAAAATAGATAAACGAATAACACCCTGATGAACACTAAACTGTTCTGAATTCATACCTAAGATTCCGGAAAGTATACCACTAATTAATTAGAATGGCTACATTTCTTTAAATACTTGTGAAATGTATTAATCAACTTCCAGATTAAAACTCCGACTCCAATTGTTGGAAGAATTAATCCCCAAATGCTCATCTTGATAAAGAATAATTCGTTATCAAGATCCAAGGACTTCTTCCGTCCTTCCTTGTCAATATAGTAGTCCTCTGCTGTCAGCCTAGTCCAGATACCAGTCACGATAAAGATTAATCCCACATAAACTTCTGTTGGTGCATTTGCCATTCCAAATATTTCAATAAATATTCGATTCAAAATGGCAATAGATACTAGGGTTAATATAAAATACAGGAATATCAATATTCCTTTTCCTTTCCCAATAATCACATTTTATATTTTTATTTCCTTAAAAAGACTGAAGTCAATGTTTATTAAATTCAGATAACACTTCACCGCTTATCTTTGATCAATTAAGCTTTCAAGCCAGTTTCAATACCACATTTGACCAAATAATATAAAGAAAAAGTGCAGTGTTTAAAGAGCTGCACCTTATCTTATCATCATTAATATTAGAAATATCTCCTTATCTTTCTTGAAGGCATTCGTTATAAACTATCCTTCTAATAAACAAAATAAGGCCTTTCTGTAATAAATAACATCTTGTCAGCTTTTTCCTTCCAGCTTTTAGGTGATTTATCACCCAAATAAACTGCACCTAAAACATAGGCATGTCCTTTCATTTGAATAGATAACCCTTTGATTATTTCTTCTGAATTCTCAGGAGTAGCTCCACTTTGAAGCGATTTCACAAATGCGTCAAACTTTGCAAAATCAGATCGTGAGTATGTGCGCAGAATAGACATATAAGGATTAATATCTTTTCCTTTTCTTGCTAATAATCCAATACTCGGAGTTATGCTATTCATGTTTAAGCCTTCTTCTGGAGTTAAATTCAGAAACTCTTGAACAATGTCTTCGGAAGCCCCGTCTGATGCAGCTACCAGCCTTAGAGCAAAAGATCGATTATCTCCGCTTCTGCCTGATACTTTCAATGCTTCATTGAGATTACCTTTAGCCAAATTAATATAAATTAAAGATACAGAGTCTGTCAATGTTCCTGACTCCAACTGGTCTAAATAATTCAGGTAATCAGAATTCCATGTATTCTCACCCCGCTTATTATGATTCAGCTTGTGTATTCGCGCAATATCCACGCAAACATTATTTAGGGAGGGCTCTTTTTCTATCGCATTTCTCAAGGCCTTTTCTGCAAGCGACCAATTCTCCTGACTTGTCAAAGCATATCCCCCTGCCAAAGAAAGCCATGCATTGTCAGGCCATTTCTGATAACCATTTATAAATGCTTTGTCTTGTTCAGGCCCATCTTGCATGCAGCGTATTGCCAGGTAATACAGATCTGCATTTTCAGGATTTTTCTTATACCTTTCCTCACAGTCACGACAAACCTTTTTAGCCTGAACCTCAGACACTACATCCTGCATGCTTCTGAGAGTGATTACTTCATTTTTGTTTCTCTTTAATCTGGAAGCAAGTAAGGTATCACCATCTTTCATATTAGAAACTAAAGACAACCAAGTGACAATATTCTGAGATTTACTATCGTCCCAGAGTATATGATTTCTGATCAGATTTAAGCTATCTATTCTGTCTTTAGCTAAAGCCAATACTGTTGAAGGATTTACAGTTGCCATTAGTATCGATTTTGTGGCAATAGATCCTTTCATTTCAATAGATTCCGGAGCCTCTTTAAACAAATAATCTGCATCGGACTTGAACCACCTTGGGGCTCCTATTATGTGTTGTTGAGGTCCATTATGAGGAACAAGTGCATTGTTCGTCGTGTAGTAGATAGTCCATTCCTGCATCCCTGCTGCAGACGCAATATTGTATACAAAGGTCCCTCTCTCACTATCGAGTTCTTGCTCGAATTTTTCAATCAGAGTACCGTCCTCTTTTCTTGATTCTATTGTAAATGTACCATCCACTGATATAGTAACTGTTTTATTGGACATTGGCTCCAACCTTATACTTTCATCTGCAATGTTTACTGATACTGGTGTTGATAAGCCGTTGTATATGATCAGATCAGTGTCGGTCACAGAATTTCCTGCAAAAAATGCTATACCTATAATGGATGCTGCAACTGAAAATCTGGCTATAGTAGGTAACAACCCATCGGCAGAATAAAATTTATCCCACAAATTCAGTTTAAGCTCTACTTTACTTTCATTGCCATTCAATAGAGAAGGATATTCATAAGATATACTGGAAACAGAAGGAGCAGCGCCAGGGTTGATAGATGTCTTATAAGCCAGAGTAAGCTTTTCTTCAGCATCAATCAGTTCTTCCAATGCTGCATCTTTCAGCTTTTCCAGACTGTTAATTGCAAGATTAATCCAACTATCTACCACACCTATCCAGCCATTGATATTTTCATTATTAGCATACCCTAATTTAAATTCTTCAAGTAAAGATGACCAGCTTTCTACGTTCATTCTTGCAAGTACCAAAGCTCCGGGATTTACGCTTGATGTGTTATTATAAACTACTTCAAGGGATTTGGTTATATTCCTGGCATCGCTCAATAATCTGTTCATTTCCGAAGATGAAACATTTCCATCTGCAAGAATTACTCTGAGAGTGTTGTTAAATACTCTTTTGTAATCCGCTATGATTGCAATGGAATGTTCTGCATAATGTATGAGATTTATAAGTCCCTTCAAATAGCCCCCCCACGAGCTGTCAAAACTTTCACCTATGTTAAAATGTAGTGATCTTAGTTTCTGATTGTATTTCAGAAATTTTTGTTGCTGATTTTTAACTTCTTTTTTTAGATGGGAAATTAATTCCGGAAGATCTTTTCTTTTTATCTCTTTGCCTTCATGCAATATTACACCTCCGGGAGCATCATATACTTTATCATATAATGCCTGAAGCATTACTATTTCTTCGTTTCTGCTTTCAAACAACTCAAGTTCCTGCTTTAATGACTCAGGATACAAGTCTTTCAGAAGTTCACCAATCTCTTCATTTTTATATTGATTAGAATAAAGCTCATCAACCTTTTCAACGTCCCTTGTAAGCGGACATTTCAGATAATACCCTCTGTATTTAGGATTATAGAAAACCTTATCATATCTTTTATCAATCTCCCCAATGGCTTGCTCATTGCTAATTTCTACTATTTGTTTATCTTTAATAACAATATTTTTGTAAAGATGCTTGGTCATCTTCTGCTTAAGCTCTTCAGCATCTTTAAATAATATCCAGGAGCTGCGTTCATCTTTAGGAGCATCAATATAAATTCGTTTAGCATTTTCCTCCCTTTCAAAACCTGAAGGGTGCGTAGACCACATTTTAGGTGGACTCGCAAGATGTTTCTTGAAAATCCTCTGAGAGGAAGAATTTTCGATTACCGGTGGATTTCCATACTCTGGTTTATCGATAATGATACCAATCTTTTTTATGAAATATTTCTGAAGGTTAAATACATCTGAAACGGCCTTTCCTTCATACAAGGCATCTACACCATATTGAACCGACTGATCCCATGCGTTATCAGCAGCTTCAAGTTTGTATAAACCATTTACAATTGCATCACTCCCTGTTAATGATACGGCAAGCAGATCTGCGTTAAATTCCATTTCTCTGGAAAGTGCTCTTTCAGCTAATATCACAATAGTGAACAAAGTATCCATCAAAGATCTTATCGCCCATACAAAGATACTTAAGAGCCATCCTATCCATGCTATTCTGAGGTCTACACTTGAAATTCCTTTAATCAATTTATCAAACCAATCTCTGGCTCCAACTATGTGAGAAGCTATCTGCCTGGATATATAAACCCACCTGCCCACGGCCATTGTCTTTTGGGCAAAATGTCCGAACTCATGTGCCAGTACGGCTTTAAATTCATTGAGAGTAAGCGAATTCACAAGTCCTAAACCTATTTCAAGATTTTTTTTGGTTGGAAATACAAGATTGATAACTGAAAGATCATAAAAAACCGAAGCATTTACTCTTGGCGATAAATATACACGATGGGGCCTGGGAGCTCCTGCATTATCGGCTACCTCATTAATAAATTTAAATAGCTCAGGTTCCTGCTTTGCTGTTATTTCAAAATCATCTCCTTTATCAAATCTTTTAATAAAAAATAAGGCTTTGGTTAAAAAGAGTGCAAGAAATGCCATAACCACTCCTACAATTAAATTCAGGAAGGGATTACTTCCTGTGCCAACATTCATGAAAGACTTTACTGAAGTAGATGCAAAAAAGTAAATAAGCCAAAAATAAAGCAATACAAATACGCATAAACCTCCTAGCGCCAGCCATGCATGAAGCTTATACTTAGAAGTCGGTTTGGTGAGATTCTCAGGCACAAACTCCGGGCCTTTAGGATAAAGTATTTCCATGATGATATTTATGAATTGACGAAAGATTCTATTGTAATGGATCAAAGACCATTGTAAAAATAAATCATACTTTTAATATTCTTTACTAACTAAATTAATAAAAAAATACGAGAAATAGCACTTCGGGTTTTGTAATTTATTAACATTGGGAAGGTTATAATTAATTTTAAAATTCCCCCTTAATAAAAATTCAACTTCTTCAAAACCTCATAATTTGTTAGTTAAATTTCTTCTAAAAATCAAAAAATGGGAATCCAGAATTTGAATACTAGAAAAAAATCCTGAAAGTGGAGCCTTTGTCTAATTCACTTTCCACCTCTATATGCCCACCTATGTTTTCAATCATTTTTTTCACAATATAAAGTCCCACTCCTGTCCCCTCCACATGAGTATGCAAGCGTTTGAACATTTGAAATAATTTACCTTGTTGCCTTTTATCCAACCCCAGACCATTATCTGTAACAGAAAGCATTATTCTACCTTCTTCCAATCGTTCCGTGTTTATTTTAATTACAGGATCTCGTTCACTTCTATATTTAATGGCATTGCTCAAGAGATTGTATATAATACTTCGTAAATTCTTTTTAGAAAAATGAATTGAAGCGATCTGAATATCTTCTATAAAAGTGACTTTATCCTTTTTTATCTGCTCTCTGTAATCCTGCTTAAAATCATCAATAATTGTCTTAAATGAAATATCTTCTGCAGCATCATTCACACCTCTTTGAATCCTGCTAATTTCCGTTAATTCTTCTATAGTAATTTTCAACCTTTCAATTGAAGTTTTTATCATCTCAATAAGAGACTGCTGTTCTTCTGATTTACTTCTTTTTCCCCCTTCAAAAATAATATCCACCAAGGCTTCCATATTAATGATAGGCGCTTTCAGATCGTGAGAGGCAGTATAAATGAAATTATCAAGATCATTGTTAATTCTTAATAATTCAAAATTTTTCTTTTCAAGTTTTTTTTCGTTTTCAATTCTTTCGGTAAGATCTATTCCCATGATGACCACTCCCCTTACTTTATTGTCAAATATATCTGGAATAAAATTGAGGCTGATAGTCTTTGATAACTTGCTTTTTAACTCTAATCTTATTTCAGCAGAAGTTTCATTTCCGGATAACGATCCGTTCAACAATTCATGAAATATGTTATAAGTTTCTTTATCCATCCCATCCTGAATCGCTTTACCTTCTATGTTATCCGAAACATTCCTGATCTTCTTAAAATTCTCATTGGCAAACTGACATATGTTATCCTTATTGATGTATGCTATCATTGCAGGAATTGCATTAGTAATAAGACTCAACTGGCTTTCTCTTTTTTTCAACTCGTTGGTCCTTTCCTTTACTTTTTCCTCCAGATTCTGGTTCGCTGCTTTTAATTCATCCTGAATATCTTTAAGCTCTGTAATATCTCTTGAAATCGCCAGAATATGCGTCACATTTCCTTCGGCATCTCTTTGAAAAGGTATTTCTCTTGATGCTGTCCAATTCCACTTCCCGGTATTCGGGTCTTTTACACTAAACTCAAATGTGGTAATTTCATCATCTTTTAATTTTTTATATTTTTCGTATCTGGCTTTTATTGCTGCATTTTCATCCGGATGCAAAATACCCCACTCAGTAAGCATATCAGCGGTGACACCCAAATATTTTTCTGGTTCTCGATTGATATAAACAACTGCCCCAGAATCCAAATCAACTATAAAAATGGAATCAGGTGTGGTCTCTGCAACCTTCTGATTGAATAACTGGCTCTCCTTTAATTCTTCCTCAACCTTCTTTCTATCTGTGATGTCAATCACGATTCCTATGATCTGACATACATTTCCTTTTTTATCTCTTCTGAAAACCTTTTCCCTTGAATAAAACCATTTATACCCTCCATTTACATCCTTTATTCTGTAGTCCAGCGACCTTACTTCATCATCTTCTGCATTTTTAAATCCATTAAAATAGTCTTCTATCATCTGAACATCGTCCGGATGTATTAACTCCGATATAATCGAATTTCCCATACTTTTCAAATCGTCAGAGCTATAGCCAAGGGATTCGTTCAATTCTTTGTTTGAATAGATATTCTTTTTTTCATTTATATCATATACGTACAATTTATTAGGACTTGCTGCAGCCAGATTTTGTATAAAGTACTTGTGTTTCTCCAAATCTTTCACGTGATCATTCAGTTGAGCTTTTAAACCACGAAATGAAAGGCTATCTATGATGATTAGAATTTTTGGAGCAAGCACAAATAAAGCATAAATCACCCCTAATGATGCTATTGACGTGATGGCTCTGACAACAACTTCAAGCTTATGATTTGGTTTCCAAATAGTTAAAAAATCAATAAGGTGACTAATGCCGGTCCCTGTAATAAAAAGAAAGGTGAGCAGGACCCACCAGAATCGCCTGAAGTCTTTTCTCTTCCATATAATATATCCTATAATGAAAGAGATAATAAAAAAAACAAGGGAAGTAATAGCATCAAAGATAACATTCGTCCACATGGCGTCAAATTTCCCTAGAATAAACTGAGCAATCTTCCCAAAAAGCAAACTTAGTAAGATCATTAACGATTTGGTATAATACAAAAAACATCGTACCAACCTAATTGTTAGGAAAATACACTTTCGATGGTCGAATATTTTATTTAAAACAAAATTGTCTGGTCATATATTAAAATGCCCTCCAAGCCTTCTATCCTGGGGGGCACTTGATATTAATCTTAAATTTTGTGCAAACCGTTGTTTATTTACCCTATTAGGAGTGAGCTACAGGCTGGCTTACAGGATTACTATTTGCAGATTGCATTGAATTTAATACTTCCTGGGTTACATCTTTTCCACCTGTAATATTCGTAAATAAAGCACCTATGCTATATATAGGTCCCCAGGGTATTCCCCACCATCCAAAAAAAAGTGTTAGTAATGTAAAACCAATTCCATGTTTCAAAGTCGACTCACCAGCCCTGATAAAATATATATCACTTGAGCGTCTAAAAGTCATTACAACAATCGAAATGCAATATTGAAATACAACGAATTTTGCTCCATTGCTTAATTCTCTTTCAATATCACTGCCAGAAAGTCCTTGAATGTTTTTAATGTTGGCCATATTTATTTTATTTTAAAAAGTTACTTGCAAAGATTAAAATTTTAAAAAACTAGAGTTTTGTTCATACTATTGAGTATACTTAAAATACCTTGAATAGGTTAGGAATTTCCCACATATAGCCCTTTTAATAGATCAGACCTCAAATCAAAAATCCTTTTGATCATGTAACATTATATTTACCATGCTTATTCTAATGATAAAAATAAACTAATTAAAAAACTTTATCCGCTCCTGAAATTGCGATTGAGAATCTTAAAATTATATGACAAAATAATAAATAATGTATAAATGCAAAAATCTTCATATGAAAATACTAATTAGGATTTAAATCGGAATGAGAACCTCTTTGAAATCTTTCTTACTTTTATATGAAGATTTAAGAAAAACCTACGGAATAAAACTTATTTTAACTAGCTTAACAAGGGCATATATTCTACAAAAGTGTATTCATTGGGATACAAGCGATAAAGACTGTCTTTTAATTATTTTTCCCTTGCAGTATTTCCAAGCTTTAACACAAGCAATCCCAAATCATACATCTGCCTAATGTCAACTTACATTGACTTTATTAAACTTTATATATTAATATTCTTAATTCTTTATCAAAGCAAGTGGTTAATGACTTATTAGTGGTAAACCATTTTCTTCAGCATCAACTCCCTGTCCATATTTTTCAACTATTTGGCTAAAGGGCTTATTTGTAAATGCTACCTGGAAATATTCTGTCTCGTATTCTCCATGCTTCATGGCCTCATGTGCCTGATTCCATTTCTCATCAAAATCTTTGTTATGGCACTTTCTAAGCTTTTTATAATTCTTATTAGCCATAGCTTTCATTGCCTCAGTGTCACCAATTCTCCTCTCAGTAAAATGAGAAATGGCTTTGCCGATATCTCCTCCAAATTCATCAATAAGATGTGCAAAAACTCTAACACTTTCCATACAGGTATTCATGCCCATAGCATAGAAAGGAGGCATAGCATGAGCTGCATCTCCTACCAGTAATACCTGATCTCGGTAGTTCCAATTGTTGCATTTTACTTCAGAAATCTTAGATTCTGGATTGCTGTTAAACTCCTGTATGAACTGATCTTTATCAATAAATGAAAGGAACTGGCAGTTTTCCTGCACAAATTCAAACAACTTCTCATTATCCTTCAATTTATTTACTTCACATGATTCTGTATAGAACAAGGTACCATTAAAACCTTTCTTACCATCTGGCAACGCAACGAACAATAGCTCCGCTATATTCCAAATGTGCACGTAATTAGGATCAAGCACATATTCACCGTTTCTTGGAGGGATATAAATCTCTTTGAATCTATAGTCCAGAGTCGAAAGGGTTGCATCTAACAAACCCTGATCCACCAGCCTTTGTCTAACACATGAGAAAGTACCGTCGCATCCAAATAGATATTCATATTTAACAACTTTTTCAGCGGTATTACTATTGTCCTGGCCATCTATACTATAATTGTTATTTGTAATAAATGTAATCTCCTTAGCATCTACATTAATTCCTTCCAATTTATGCCCATAATAGAACTCTACATTGCCTGTTTTCAAACAAGCATCCATCAGATAAAAATTAAAATGTTTTCTGTTGACGGTGTAAATAGCCTCCTTATTAGCGCCATAATACTGTGGGTATACCTGCCCGCTTCTTAAATGAACTGAACGGCCATATTTGGGCACCAGCAATGACTTGTAACTATCATACAAATCCAAATCTTTAAGAGTAGTGACTCCCCTTTCACTGATTGACATCCCTACTGTCCTTTTCTTAATTTCATTGTTATTTATAAGATTCATTCTTTTTTCATATACCTGCACCTTATAACCTTTCTTCGCCAAATACAAAGCCAAAGTACAACCACTTATGCCTGCACCAATAACAACAACAGGCTTATTTTCTAAATAATCGATATTCGTTCTCACGTACTTATTTGATTTGCTTATCTATAAGGCTAACATACCGACAGGAAGGCACTGTTTAAAAATTCGAAAAAAAACAAATAGATAAGGGGAAATTTCATAAATAACCTGCAAAAATTAAACTCCAAATTTTGTAACTTTTATGACAATATTGTTTTGCTCCAATTACCAATGGGTAGCTCTAAAAAATAATAGTAATAAAGCATTGGACACTTTATTACTATTGAAAGTTGTGAAATAATAGCTTCCCTAAATCAAATATGAACTACTTTACATCTATCTTTAATTACCAAACCTAGGGAAACAATCATACAACTTTACTCAGGTTAAATTACAGATTAAGTTCTTTTCAATTGTGAGTAAAACATTCCTTCCATAAATCATGAAGTGAGCTCTTATAGCTTATCTTCACTAATTCAAACAGCAACTTTTAAAAACCTTTTTTTCTCTAATGCATTTTCAATGATAGAAGAAAAATCTTCTGCCCGTTTTTGCCATGAATTTCCAGATGCAAATTTTATTCTTTCTTCTTTCTTAATTTCGTTATCGTTATTCAGTTCTTCTTTGACAGCATAAAGAAAGCTATCCTTAGAAGAGGCAAAATGAATAAAGGGATTGAACTCCGGAAGATTTGCAAAATCCGAAGAAACCACTGGTTTTCCTACTGCAAGATATTCATTAAACTTTAATGGGTATACGCATCTTGTATATTCATTTTTTAAATAAGGAACAACTCCCAGATCGATGTCTCCTATTATTGCAGGGATTTCTTCAGGCTTTTTAGCTCCTAGCCATCGAGTGTTTGAAAATTTTGATAAAATACGAAATGCATTTTCATCTGGAGTTCTTCCTGCAAAAAGAAATTCAACCTCAGGTAGATTTTCTATCAAGTACTTCATTGTATCAATATCAAATCGATCGTCAATACTCCCTGTATATCCTATCACTTTCTTTTTTGCATCCCTTACCTTTCCTGCATGTTTATTAAATCGATTGAAATCAACCCCATTCTTAATTAAATAACAATCTTTGGTTTTACAACTCTTCGAATGGAAAAGATTTTCTGAAGTGGTAATTACAATGTCTGCTTTATTAATATAATCGTTTTCTATCAAAACTCCATGATGGGAGTTCCATCCTGTTGCTATTTCGTCGTAACAGTAATAGATATTTAATACTTCATCTAGCCTACCCGCAAGCATTGTTCCATAATAAGGATTAAATCCTGAAACAATAATCGGATCTTTGATTTTCAGTTTCTGAACAGCTTTTTTAATTTCGCTTTCAACAATGCGAGCATTTATTCTTAATAGTTTTACAAATAATCCATGTGAGGGTATTAAATTTATGGGAAGCACTGGAGGAGGACTTAAAACATTAATAGTTGAATTAACCCTGGTTGATACTTCTCTCAACCTTGGTTCTATCCCTAATGTCTTTTTAAATGGAACATACTTAGGGCCCCTTAAAAAGTCTTTAAAACTAAATGCATAATCTATATGCAGTATTTTATTATCTGAACTTAAAACAGTCATGATTTCTGCCATAGTATTTGTGAAATTGCTTTCCCACATATTATTTCCAAGGCAGATAATATTTTTATCTTTTAGCATCTTTATAGATTTATAAATTATCAACTGTGATATGATACTTAAGTTAGCAAGAGCAAATAAGACCTTTGCCTTTTCTCCTTTCACTCACTAAAATATATTTTTAGTAAAAAATCAATATCAAAAGAGTATACTTCTTGATATTTACTCCATCGAAACCTATGCAAACGCCTAGGACTTCTGATTACTTCTTCCAAACCCAGTTATTTAACATGACTGCATGGTATTCTAATGAAATTTTACAAAATCGATATGGCAAAGATCTTTTTAAGGAATATTGAGAAAAGTTATTATTGCTACTGACAAGTTAAAATGCCCGAAATAATTCATCTGGATTGTTTGACAAAATATTGCATTCATATATGTGCATTTGGGAAAAATGCGAAGAATGGATACACTACCAATTTTTCTCCCTATAAAAATTGTGTAAAACAATCTTTTCCCTTAATAAAAAAATCTCCTTATTCAAAAAAAAATTCTTCTTTCAAAAATCTTTGCTGTCTCACTAATGGAAGAAAAAAAAACGACGTTCTTGTAAAACTAAATTTCACTACTAAATAATAAGCAAATGGTTCTATGAAAGCATCATTAATCTTATAGACTTTCTACCCTCCAATAAATACGGCCTTGGCACAATTTTAATAACAAAGAAAATCTATACCCGTTTCTTTATTATCAAGCTTTTAAAAGATCACAAAATCAGTAAATTAAATTTTAGTAAAAACACTATGGAAAGTGAAGTAAGAGTATTAAGACAAAATGTAAGGTTACAAAAAAATAGTTTAGATAAAGTCAAAGAAAAACTATCGCATCTCAACGAAAACAAATTTTCTACATTTATACTATCACTAAGTGCATTTATTGCTTTGGCAAAAAGATATACAGATCAAGACAAATTCTTAGTATCATATAATAATTCAATAAAACCCAATGGAAATGTATTGAACAAATCCAATCAAAGAATTTCATACATAGAAATAGATCTTTCGGAAGATCCTACTTTTGAAATATTAATTCAACAATTGAATGATAAAATTCAAAAAGATACAGAGGGAGCAACCGCAGATAAAAAAGACTCTTATCCATTTGTGGTTAATTTTTCATTTGACGATAAACTTGAAGGCAGTTCCAATCTCAATTTGAATTTACTAAGGACAGACATTCAAAATATCTTACCAGTTCTTTCAATTAATTTATTTAATTCCGAAGAAGATGTCATGTGTGGTTGTCTTGAAGCAAGATTAGACTTAATGGAAATCTCTATCTCTGAAAATAGTAATGAACACTATTGTAATATTTTAAAAGAAGCAATAATAAATCCTCAAAAGAGAATCTCCGAATGCAATATGTTGGGTGAAGATGAAAGGAATAAAATTCTTTTTGAATGGAATGCTACTGAAAAAAATTATCGCAAAAATATATGTTTACATCATTTAATAGAAGAACAAGTAGACAAAACACCTGATTCCATAGCTATAATTTACAACGGTCAATCACTTACTTACAAAGAATTAAATAGAAGGGCAAACGGTGTAGCCGAGCGCATAATCAATAGAGGAATAAAAGAAGAAGATCTTGTTGGTGTATTGTTTGAGTTATCATTAGAGTCAGTTATATCTATAATAGGAGTTTTAAAAGCTGGTGCAGTGTATGTTCCACTTGACACAAACTACCCTGTTAAAAGACTACAATTACTGGTGGATGATGCCAGACCCAAGTTATTAATTACAAATTCTAGTTTAAAAGGTTTATTAGAGTTTCCAGAAGAGAATAAACTTGTAATAAGTGATAATGATTGGCTTAATAACGATTATTTAACTAATCCAATAACAGAGGTTAAACCTGAAAACGCGGCATATGTAATGTATACCTCCGGTTCTACGGGATCTCCCAAGGGAATCGTGATTCAACATAATAGTGTTGTAAATAATATAATGTTGATAAAAGATCGGTATATGCTTACTCCTAATGATACAGTTCCGTCTATGCCTTCATTAGCATTTGATGCTTCAGTATCCAAACTATTTCCGATATTAACTATTGGTGGAACAGTTGTACTTCCAACAGAAGAAGAAATAAGAGATGTAGAAAAAACACTTGAATTAATCAATAAATATAATATGCCTTATTTCTCTACCCCTCCCAGCATATTAAGAGTCATTAATTCAATTAATCCTGATTTATCGAAATTACGCAGTATTTCTTGTGGAGGTGAAGCTTTAAAATTTTCAGACATTAATAATATTAATAAACACGTCCCTATAATTAACATATATGGACCTACCGAAGCAACAGTTTCCTCATGTACTTATACAATACCTAAGAATTCTAGCCCTATTACCTCTCGTATCCCTATTGGCAGGCCCAATCCCAATTGCAAGGTGTATGTATTAGATAAACACTTAAATTGTATGCCCATCAATTGTTATGGAACAATATATATTGGAGGAATTGGTGTAGCACGTGGTTATTTAAACAACCCGGAATTAACAGCACAAAGATTTATAAAAAGTCCTTTTGTAGAAGGGGATGTTTTATATAATACTGGAGATATTGGCCGGTGGTTACCGGATGGCAATATCGATTTCCTTGGCAGAAATGATAATCAGATAAAGATAAGAGGATTCAGAATTCAGATAGAGGAAGTAGAAAAAATATTAACAAAACATCCATCTGTTAAAGAGGGCAAAATCATTATTAAAGATACTACAGATGAAGACAAATTAATGATTGCCTGTATAATTCTAAAAGAAGGAGAAAGTCTGACGATAGAATCGATGAGAGACTTTATTGAAAAATATTTACCTGATTATATGGTTCCTTCGGACATCTTACTTCTTTATCATTTTCCTCTTAATCAGAATAACAAAGTAGACTCAAAAGCTCTGCTTCAAAAATACAACGAAAAAACACCTATTCAACAAAAGGTATCTATCTCCATTAACAAAAATAGTATTGAGAAAGAACTTGTCAGTTTTTGGAAGGAGATTCTGAATAAGGAAATTAATATTCAGGAAAATTTTTTCCATGCAGGAGGACATTCTCTCCATGCCATGCAATTAAAAATGTATATCAATAAGAAATTCAATACTGATTTTTCAATGAAAGACATTTTCAATAATCTTACAATTGAAAAATTAACTTCATTGATAGCTTCTAAAAGTCAACTAACTGAAGATAGCTTTAATAAAATCAATAGTCATGAAAAGAATAATCCATTTATTGTAGAAAAACAAAGTATAGAAAATATAACTCCCATCAACTTAAAAGAAGTATCAAACTTAAGAACTCAATCCTTAGATACTTCTATAAGTAAAAAAGAGATAAATTTAATTGCCTCAAAAGACAAAGAGAGTAGCGTCCATAAATTGTTTTTCAGAAAACCTGCTTTGTTTGATCTGTCATTTAACGAAAGAAGATTATGGTTTCTCTACCAATTTCTTCCCAATAAGGCTATTTACAATGTTGTAAAAGCCTATAACTTGTCTGGTAAACTAAATACAGGAGTATTGGAAAAAAGTATAAAACAACTTCTGGATAAGCATTTAAATTTAAGAAAAAATTTCATTGAAGTAGATGGAGAACCTAAGGCTAAATTAAATTTTAAAGCGACCTTTAAAGTAAGAGTATGTAGTTTATCTGATTTTTTAAAATCAACTAATGATGACGAAGAAACAATTATTGAAAAATTGATAGATGATGAAGCTGAAAAACCATTTGATTTGAGTAAAGATCTTCCTATTCGTTTAACAGTGATCAAAAAAAAGAAAGAAAGTAGCATTTTGATTCTTTCTGCCCATCATATTATTTCTGATGCCTGGTCATTTGCTATCATATTAGAAGAACTGAATAAGCTTTATAATTCTAACCTCAATGATGAAGATATAAATCTTGAGGATCTTACAAAAGAATATAACAATTACGTTGGGGTACAAAAACAATATCTTAATAAGACTAAAGTAAATGAACTTTTAGGATATTGGAAAAATAAGTTAAGCGATAAAATTTCCAAATTAAAACTGCCATATGAGCGTACTGGTAAAGATATTGTTTCTGATAGTGCCTTGTATGAAGAGATTTTAATACCAACCTCTCTTATCAATTCACTTAAAAAATATAGTAAAGAAAAGGATGTCACCCTCTTTATGACCTTTTTTAGTGCATTCCAATCGCTATTATTTAAATATAGCCAAAATGAATTTATAAATACAGCAATCCCTATTGTAGATCGCGCAGATGCAGAGACAAAAAGGTTAATTGGTTTTTTTGTCAATACATTAATTATTCCCACTGATTTTTCTAAAGATCTAGTATTTGAAGAATTGGTAGAAGAAGTTAGACAAACATTACTAGAATCATTTCAGCACCAGGATTTGCCTTATGACATTCTTGCTAATGAATTGAGAAAAGATACTGGAGCTGATGTCAATTCACTTATTCAGGTAATGTTTGCTTTTCAAAATGTACATGAAGACCCATTGCATTTAACAGGAGTTAAAGCAGAGAATATTTTATTGAAAAATAAACATGCGAAGTTTGACCTTACTGTCTCTGTTTCAGAACAAGCAGAAGGATACCTTGTATCTGCAGAGTATAAATCTGACTTATTCCATTCTATTACTATAAAAAGAATGTTGAATTCATTTCATATGCTTTTGGAACAAGTGATGTCAAACCCTAAAATCAAGCTATCTCAAATTGAAGTATTGAATCAATCAGTAAAAGAAGTTCTCACAAAAGTATGGAATGATACAAAAAGAAATCTTCCTGATTTTTCAGTACATGAATTATTCGAAAGACAAGTGTTCTCTTCACCAGATGCAACTGCACTAAATTGGAATGGTAAAAAAATCAGTTATAATGATTTAAATATTCGTTCTAATCATTTAGCACATTATCTTAAAAAACAAGGAATCTCTTCTGAAGAACTGGTAGGTATATTAATGGATGAATCGGAGTTTAGTATTCTATCCATGATTGCTGTATTGAAGACTGGGGGTGCATATCTTCCTTTAGATCCTGCCTATCCGAAAGAAAGAATTGCATATATGTTAAATGATTCAAAGGTTAAAATTATTATCAGTGAAGAAAAATACCTAAACTATCTACCTGATTCTTCTTACCAATGGATTGTTTTGGATCGACTTGGTGAAGAATTAAGTAAAGAAAAAGATACGAATCCTGAAAGTAGAATACTTACCAATCATCTAGCCTATGTCATGTATACATCAGGTTCCACTGGCAATCCAAAAGGAGTTGGAGTAGAACATAAGAATATTGTAAGGCTGGTAAAAAACACTAACTATGTTACATTAACAAACAATACTAAGCTATTAAAAACAGGTGCCTTTTCATTTGATGCTTCAACATTTGAGATATGGGGAATATTATTGAACGGTGGTGAATTATTTGTATATCCAAAAGAAAATTTATTAGATCATCAATTACTGAAAGAAAAGATAAGAGAAAATGGAATTTCGTTGATGTGGTTTACAGTGTCCTGGTTTAATCAATTAGTAGATATTGATGTAGACATTTTTAAACCTCTCCAATCAGTATTTGTAGGAGGCGATAAATTATCAGTGAAGCATATTAATAAAGTTAAACAAGCGCTTCCTCACCTTGAAATAGTCAATGGATATGGACCTACAGAAAACACGACATTTTCGCTTTATCATAAAATAGAGAATACGAGTGAAGAAGATATACCTGTAGGTAAGCCAATCACGAATACTACCGTTTATATTTTAGACAAATCACTTAATCTTCTTCCAATTGGTGTGCAGGGTGAAATCTATGTAGGAGGAAAAGGAGTTGCAAGAGGATATATAAACGATGAAAAACGTACGCAAGAAAAATTTATTCCGGATCCGTTTAGTTATGAAGGAAGACTATATAAAACAGGAGATCTTGGAAGATGGTTGGAAAATGGAACAATAGAATTTGGAGGAAGAAAAGATAATCAAATTAAACTTAGAGGCTATAGAATAGAACTAGGAGAAATTGAAAATGCTATATCCAGCCATCCACTGATAGAAGATTCCGTTGTTCTTTTAAAAGATGACAATGGTGATAAAAAGATCATAGGGTTTTATTTAAGCAATACGAACTTAACGGAAGCCGAAGTAAAAACTTTTCTAAGAAAGACTCTTCCTGATTTTATGATACCTGTTTATCTGATCAAAAAGGAAAGCTTTCCATTGACTTCTAACGGAAAAATTAATCGTCAGGCATTAGCAAATAGTACCAAGAATTATATTAAAGCAAACAAAACATTTGAGTTTGCCTTTAATGCTACAGAGGAAAAACTTGTGGCAATCTTCGAAGAGATTTTAGGAAGAGATGCAATCAGCATTACAGATAATTTCTTTGAATTAGGAGGACATTCTCTCCTGGCTACAAAAGTGATGGCCAAAATTGAAAGGGAGTTTGGACAAAATTATCCATTGTCCATTTTATTTGAAGCTCCTACTATTAAAGAGCTCAGTAAGGTTATAAAAGGAGATTCCGGAATTAAAAAAACAGGAATTATTCCTATACAACCCAAAGGAAATAAACCTCCATTATTCTTATTGCCAGGATATTTATTCTATCATAATCTAGCGAAGTATCTCGGAGAGGATCAGCCGCTATATGGGTTTGAGCCATTAAATATAGACCGAACAGAAGAAGTTGCAGCTATGTTTATAAAGCAAATGAAACAGATTCAGCCAACAGGTCCTTATTTCATCGGTGGCTTTTGTGCCAGTGGAATTATCGCTTATGAAGTAGCACAGCAACTTACTGCCGCTGGAGACGAGATTGGACTGTTATCTTTATTTGAAGTTTACACTCCTGAAGCAACGGTTTCTAAGGCATCAAAGAAATATTTATCAGACAAGTTTGCTCATTGGAAGGCTGCTTTCTCTTATAATTCTTTCAGAGCTAAGGTAAAATTGATTTATAATGAATCTCAGAAACTCCTTCAATATTTCCTTCTAAATCAATTTAGAAGTATGATAAGTGATTATAAGCTCAAACCATACAATGGAAAAATTGTATTGTTCAAAGCTTTAGATGAACTAGTAGTATCTTCTTCATCTGATCCTTATATGGGTTGGAATAGATACTGTTCAGCTCATAATATAACTTTAATTAAAATTCCAGGAAATCATAATACCCTTTTTAAAGAACCTTATATCGGAATTACTGCTGCACAAATTAAAAAGTGTTTGGAAAACGAGAATTATCATGTCGAAGAAATTTGATTAATATTTGATTGAAATCAGTTTAAGAAAGAGAGTGGTATATGAATGAGAGTTTGTATAACACTCTCTTTCTCTTTAATATCAATAATCTGAAAGTTTTTCGATGCTTATTAATGGAAATATTTTATACTAAGTTTGAGGACATCCTCGACCATAAGAAATTAAATACTTACTTAAACTGTCTTCCCTCTTCAATGCGAGAAGATATTTTGAGATATAAAATGCCATTTGATCTCCAAGGACGTTTATTTGGAAAACTCCTATTGAAAAAAATATTTGCACACTACTTTAACAATCGAGATATATTATATCAGCTGGAGTACAACAAATACGGCCGTCCATATACTTCAAATTCAAAAATAAATTTTAGTATTTCTCATTCCGGAAAATATGTAGCAGTGGCAATTGCCAATGGATTTCAGATTGGGATAGATGTTGAAGAAATCAAAGAGATATCTATCGCTGATTTTAGAAGTATATTTACAGAATTCGAATGGAATGCAATTTTAACATCCACCAATCCTTTAAAAACATTTTATGTTTATTGGACAAAAAAGGAAAGTACAGCAAAGGCTGACGGAAGAGGTCTTTCTATTCCTTTAAATGAAATTTTCATTGAAGATGTGATCTCAATTTTATATAAAAAACGGTGGTATTTATCAGAGATTAATTTAGGACCTGATTATATAATGCATATTGCAAGCGAACAGAAAGAATTGATTAACATCCATTATATTACTTTTTAGTTAATACATAACTATTTTTTTGATTCTACAGAAAAGCAAAAAGCTTTAACCAAAAAATCCTCACCTAAAATACAAGTGAGGATTTTTAAATCAGAATGTGAACCTTTTGGGACTATCTTCGAAATTTTTATATGAAGATTTTAAGGAAAACCTTTGAATTAAGGCTGATTTTTTAACAAATAAACCAACGCTCAAAGTTCTTATAAAAATACAACTTGACAAATATGCAGTATTCCGTTACAGGGGGTTCTTACTTGACTTCAATTTAGTATTACCATTAGTTTTTATCCTTGATATTATATAATCAATATATTCTTGTTTTAATAATTTTCCGCTTAAAATAATTGAATATTGCTGATCATTTGAATCAAATATATTTAATAAAGTAATTTTAGATACACCTGGCTTTCCGAATTGAAATCCTTTAATATTTGGTGTTTCAAAATTATTAAAGTAAATATCATAACCATTAACCATTACGAGTTCTTTGAGTCGTAAAATCGCATTCTCAACAACAATTTCGTCATTAGAATCAAATATACTTATATCATTCGGCTTGAAATTATAAGTATACTTTAAGAATTGATAATTAGTCTTGATATTATGTTTACTTAAATAATCATTGAAATATTCACTTTCCAAATTCTTACTAGTCTCATTAAAGTGCTTTAAATAATCTAACCCCTCAATATCGGAATCATATGTTACTATAACTTTTGAATTATCAACAAAAGTTACAATTCTGGCTTTATTCGTAATTGACGAATCTTTAACAACCTTATTATATTGAGGAATTACAAAATTCAAATTAGTTAGAACAAAATTAATCTTTTTAAAATTATTCAATTCCACCTTTCCAACGGGGTTTCTTTTAGGTGAAGTCTTCACACAATCATTTGGACTGTGAGAATATTCAAATATGCTTGTAGCTTTATAAAAAACATACCCTTTTAAAAGTATCCAAAAGAGAGGTAATCCGAGAATTATGTAGAAACTTGATTTAATTCTTTTCATAATTTTTTTGAAGAATGCGTAATTCGGATTTTTATACAATTCTTTACAACTATACCACCTAAACTCAAGCAAAAGAATAAAGCGAAATGTAAATAATATACTTTCTAATTCCATGTTAAAAACTCTTTATTAAGAATTATTAATAAAAAAGAAGTGAGGAGTTTAAAAATATTATTGTTAAAGATTATAGACTAAAGGCATTCTTTGATAATTCATATTTTACTATTGCCATAAGATTCAATGTGATTGAATCCAAAATAAAAATTTTGCAAAAATTTAAAATAGGCCCAAAAGCAAAAATGCTCACTTCTGAGTAAAAGTGAGCATTTTTGATACAATGTGATGTATTTTGTGAACCCGCTGGGATTCGAACCCAGGACCCCTACATTAAAAGTGTAATGCTCTACCAGCTGAGCTACGGATTCCTATGAAAATTTACTATTACTCTTGTTTGATTATCTTTAGCTTCTCTAAAGATTGCGATAAAAAAAATCCTCTGTCTTCAGAGGATTTCTTTGTGAACCCGCTGGGATTCGAACCCAGGACCCCTACATTAAAAGTGTAATGCTCTACCAGCTGAGCTACGGATTCTTGTTTTTTTTGCTTTTTCGAAATCGTTTTCCGTAAATGCGATGCAAAAGTATAAGCTTTTTTTATATTTGCAAAACATGAAGCGAATTTTATTTACAATACTTGCTGTTTTTTTTCTCCCCCTCTTTGCCTATTGCGTCAATTATGCTGATTCCCTGAAGCTTGCGGATTCATTATTCAAAGAAAAAAAATATCCACAATCCTATAGCATCTATTCTGACATACTTTCTTCTTCAGAAAAATTTTCCCCCAGAATGCTGCTCAAGATGGCAATGATCAAAGAACATGAAGATGATTATACCATGGCTCTTTATTATTTAAATCTGCTTTATAAATATCAACCGGACAAAAGAGTACTTGAAAAAATGGATGAACTTGCATCAGCCCATCAGCTTACTGGTTATACATTTACAGATCTGGAGTACTTTATTTCTCTTTACAATCAATATTACTATTACATCATCTTCTTCTTCCTAATTGTATCTGCAATTATCTACCTCTACCTTATATTCAAAAAATTTTATAGCAAAAGACTGGGGTTGCGTCCTCTCTTCTTCGTCTTTGTATTATCCTTTGCATACATTCTTACCAATTATGATATCGTTCCCATGAAAGGAATCATCAGCCAGGACCATTCTTACTTAATGAGCGGCCCTTCTGCAGGAGCAGACCCTGTGGCTGAAATAGAAAAAGGTCATCGTGTTATAGTATGGTCAGAAGATGATGTATGGTACAGAATCAGCTGGAATGGTGAATTTGTTTACATCAAAAAAAATCATCTACTATTGGTAGGAGATGAAAATCATTTAAGCGGTGAATCTTTCTCTTTCGATATATGATTGAAGACTACTCTATCAACCAGGCTGGGAAAAAACTTCTTCAGAAAGATGGTCGATTTACCTTGTGAGGTCAATACAAGATCTCTCTTTCTTTGCTCTACAGCTTTATAAATGTTCAGAGCAACTTCTTCCGCACTCATCATCTTGCCTTCATCCATTGATGATTCTCCAATGATGCTTCCGTCTTTAGACAAAGATGTATTTCTGATGTTGGACGTCGTAAAACCTGGACAAGCCACCAGCACATGAACGTTTTTACATAAGAGTTCTATACGTAGTGCTTCCAGAAAGCCATTCATAGCAAATTTAGAAGCGCTGTATCCCGTTCTTCCAGGAAGACCTACACTTCCAGCTATAGAAGAAACACCGACTACAGAGCCTTTATTTTTAATAATTTCCGGCAAGGCATATTTGGTAGCATATACAGTTCCATAGAAATTAATATCCATCACCTTCTTTAATACTCCCAAATCCGCATCTGTGAATAATGCTCGCATGGATATACCTGCGTTATTTATAAGAATATCTATCCTGCCAAAGGCTTTAATCGTCTCATTGACGAGCATTTCGTTATCTTCCTCCTTAGCAGAATCTGCTTGTATCGCTAAGACAGTAATTCCTTTACTTTTAAGCAACAAAGCAGTTTCATCAAGGTTTACCCTGTTTCTTCCTGTTATGACAATCTTTGCACCCTTATTTCCAAACTCCTCTGCACATGCTTTACCTATTCCTGAAGATCCTCCAGTGATTATGACAACTTTGCCTTTCATACAAATTAAGTTTAATCCTCTTCTGATTTATTTATCCGCCCCTTAAAATACTTTGCAACAGCATGTATAAGATTGGAATGCCCGGCGGTAAGTACTTCTAATTTATAATTATTCAGATTACGAAGAAAATACTTCATATTCTTTAGATTTATAATTTTATCATAAGTTCCTAAAAAGAGTTCCAGCTCTATCTTATTCTCATTAAGGATACTTGCAATCTTTCTGGTGCTGAACTTCAGATCTCTGTATACGATCCATGAGAAGTAAACCCTTCGCCTCTGCTCTCTGGTTATCATTTGTGTATTGGCAAACCGGTGAAGGCCTTTATCAAGTAGCTTAAACCTGTTTAAGGTATTTACCACATTATGATAGATTTGAGGCTTTACAATGGTCCTTTTAAATATTCCCTGCAGAAGTGTGGGGTAAGTTGCAATGTTGTACCAGAAGCTTGTTTTAATACCATCCGGGGCTATCAGGATTACTTTATCAATCTTTGAATAAAAATATTCCAGACTTGAGAGAACAAACTTCCCTCCCATGCTAAATCCAAGTAAGCTGAATCTTTCTATTTGTTGGCTTTCCAGAAACCCGGCAAAAAATTCATTCCAGAAATCTTTCTGAAGTGGCTGATCTTCAAACGGCCAATAGCTTTTGCCATGAAAAAATAAATCAAAGCTATAGAATGTATACTCACTTGCAAGGACATCTTCCAACTCCTGAAAGTGATTTGAGGTTTGCCCAAAACCATGAAAGGTAAGAAGTACCTTCTTACCTTTCCCTGATTTGGAGTAATACATGAGCGCCTTTCGGTGCTCATGATACCCATATTCTCTTTGCATTAAAGATTAAGAAACAGCTTCTGATTTCTTAGACATTCTGGTTCTCTCACCTTCCTCAAGGTAAATCTTACGCATTCTTATGCTCTTTGGAGTTACTTCAAGGTATTCATCACCCTGAATATATTCCATAGACTCTTCTAATGAGAAGTTTATTTTTGGAGCGATTTTAACGTTGTCGTCAGAACCGGATGCACGCATGTTGGTTAATTTCTTACCTTTCAACACGTTTACAGTAAGGTCATTGCCCCTTGTATGCTCACCTATTACCTGTCCCATGTAAATCTCTTCTCCCGGATCAACAAAGAAAAATCCTCTGTCCTGAAGTTTATCGATTGCATAAGCAGTTGTAGTTCCTGTTTCCATCGAGATTAAAGATCCACTCAATCTACCAGGAATTGTACCTTTATAAGGTTCGTATGCTTTAAATCTGTGAGTCATAATTGCCTCACCTGCAGTTGCAGTAAGAACGTTATTTCTCAAACCTATAATTCCTCTTGAAGGTATATTGAATTCAAGGTGTTGAAGATCACCTTTAGGCTCCATGATCGATAACTCACCTTTTCTCTGAGTTACAAGTTCGATTACTTTACCGGCGGTTGATTCAGGAACATCAACAACCAATATCTCTACAGGCTCACATTTCTGACCATCAATTTCTTTGAAAATTACCTGCGGCTGCCCTACTTGTAATTCATAACCTTCTCTTCTCATTGTCTCAATCAAAACTGACAAGTGAAGAATACCTCTACCGAAAACTAAGAATTTATCCTCTGTATCAGTTTCAACAACTCTCAATGCAAGGTTTTTCTCAGTTTCCTTCATTAATCTGTCTCTAAGGTGACGAGAAGTAACAAATTTACCTTCTTTACCGAAGAATGGACTGTTATTGATTGTAAACAACATACTCATTGTAGGTTCGTCTACCGCTATTCTTTCCAGAGGCTCTGGATTTTCAGCATCGGTAAGCGTGTCACCGATTTCGAAATCATCAAGTCCAGTAACAGCACAGATATCACCAGCTGACACAGACTCTACTTTTAATTTTCCAAGACCTTCAAAAACGTGAAGTTCTTTTATCTTCACTTTCTTAATAGAACCATCGGCCCTTGTAAGTGCCATATTCGCACCTTCTTTCAACTCGCCTCTGAAAACTCTTCCGATAGCAATTCTACCCTGATAAGCTGAATAATCAAGAGAAGTTACCTGCATCTGAGGAATTCCCTCCGGGCGTGGGGCTTCCGGTATATGCTCAACAATTGCATCAAGCAAAGGAATGATAGAATCTGTTGGATTTTTATAATCAGGTCCCATCCATCCTTGTTTAGATGAACCATACATAGTAACAAAGTCAAGCTGATCCTCATTTGCACCAAGGTTGAACATCAAGTCAAAGACTGACTCATGTACCTCGTCCGGACGACAGTTTTCTTTATCTACTTTATTTACAACGACAATCGGCTTTAAACCTAAACCAAGCGCTTTGCCCAACACGAATCTCGTCTGAGGCATAGGCCCTTCAAACGCATCGACAAGCAAAATAACACCGTCTGCCATTTTCAAAACACGCTCTACCTCACCACCAAAGTCGGCGTGACCGGGAGTATCGATAATATTTATCTTGATACCTTTATATCTTACCGAAACGTTTTTCGCAAGAATGGTAATACCTCTTTCCCTTTCAAGATCATTGTTATCCAGAAGCAGATCGTTAAACTCCTGGTTTTCTCTAAAGATTTTAGAGGCGTGAATGATCTTGTCTACCAGGGTAGTTTTACCGTGGTCAACGTGTGCTATAATTGCAATATTCCTGATGCTTTGCATATATTTTGTGAAAACTAAGCTACAAAATTAAAAAAATAGTTTCGAATTGCTTAGTAATTAGGTTAATTTCTGATGAAGAACCTCAATAATTCTTCCCTAATAGCCCTAAACTATACCCAAAAGCCTATTTCTTATTGTTTTAGTCCTAACATGACTTTCTTAAAAATAGTTGACCTTGCAAAAGAAAAAGTAAAATTTCTGGTTGCACCAGTTATATTTGCACTCCTTATATAAAAACCGAACGGCCTTTGTGCTGTTTTCTCAAATAAATTTGTTCTTATTTTTAGCTTATGAGTAAAAATTACAAAAGACATACAATTACAGCAGCTTTGCCTTATGCAAACGGTCCTGTACATATCGGCCATCTCGCCGGTGTTTATGTTCCTGCTGACATTTACGCAAGATACTTAAGACTAAAGGGTGAGGACGTACTCTTTGTCTGCGGCTCGGACGAACATGGAGTCCCTATTACCATAAGAGCTAAAAAAGAAGGCATTACACCTCAGCAAGCAGTTGATAAATACCATACTATCATTAAGGACTCTTTTAAAGATTTCGGAATATCATTTAACATATATTCAAGAACATCTTCTAAAGTACATCATGAAACTTCTTCCGAGTACTTTAAAACGCTTTATAATAAAGGTATTTTCGAGGAAAAAGTAACAGAACAATATTTTGATCCAAAAGCACTTCAGTTTCTTGCTGACAGATACATTGAAGGTACTTGCCCCAAATGTGGATTTGAAAAGGCTTACGGCGATCAGTGCGAAAACTGTGGAAGTACTTTAAGTCCTTCAGAACTAATAAATCCACATTCTACACTTAGTGGAGAAAAACCTGTCTTAAAATCGACCAAACATTGGTACCTGCCTCTGGATAAGTATGAAAACTGGCTCAAAGAGTGGATATTGGAAGGACATAAAGAGTGGAAATCCAATGTATACGGACAGTGCAAATCATGGATAGATCAGGGCCTTCAGCCCCGTGCTGTGACAAGAGACCTTGACTGGGGAGTTCCTGTTCCCCTGCCAGGTACGGAAGGCAAAGTTCTTTATGTATGGTTTGATGCTCCAATCGGTTACATATCAGCAACCAAAGATTGGGCTCAACAGCAAGGAACTCCGGATGCATGGGCACCATATTGGCAGAAAGAAGACACCAAACTTGTACACTTTATAGGAAAAGACAACATTGTATTTCATTGTATTATTTTCCCCGTAATGTTGAAGACGCATGGAGATTATATACTACCGGACAATGTACCTGCAAACGAGTTTCTGAATCTGGAAGGAAATAAAATTTCAACCTCAAGAAATTGGGCCGTTTGGCTTCATGAGTACCTGCAGGAATTTCCAGGGAAGGCAGATGTGCTTAGATATGTTCTTTGTGCTAATGCCCCTGAAACAAAGGACAATGATTTTACATGGAAAGATTTCCAAGCCAGAAACAACAATGAACTTGTTGCTATCTTCGGAAACTTTGTAAACCGCGCAGTGGTGCTTACTCACAAAAACTACGAAGGTATCGTACCTGCTCAGGGCACCCTTGAAAATATTGACAAAGAAGTACTTGAGAAACTAAAAGAACTTCCGGAAAAAGTCGCTGGCTCCATTGAAGCATATAGATTTAGAGAAGCGTTGACTTTCATGATGGAACTTGCAAGGGTTGGTAATAAATATCTTGCAGATACAGAACCATGGAAACTGATTAAAACAGATGAATCAAGAGTTAAAACAATCTTAAATATCAGCCTTCAGATATCTGCTAGTCTTGCAATTCTTGCAGAGCCATTTATGCCATATACTGCTGCAAAACTTTCTGAAATGCTAGGATTGAAAAACCTGACATGGAAAGATGCAGGCAGAGAGAATCTAGTAGCGAGCGGCCACGAGCTGAAAGCAGGAGATTTATTATTTGACAAAATTGAAGATGCAACCATTGAAGCTCAGATCAAAAAACTTCAGGATACCAAAATAGCCAATGAATTGGCTAGTAAGACTGTATCTCCGGAAAAGCCTGCGGTTCAATTTGACGATTTTACTAAGATGGACATTCGAATTGCCACCATTATTGAAGCGGAAAAAGTAGCAAAAACAAAAAAATTACTAAAACTAAAACTTGACACTGGTATCGATACCAGAACAGTTGTAAGTGGTATTGCAGAATACTATGAACCGGAAAAAATTATTGGCCAGCAGGTTTGTCTGCTAGCAAATCTTGCTCCTAGGGAAATAAAAGGAATTGAATCTAAAGGAATGATTTTAATGGCAGAAGATAAAGATGGAAAACTTTCTTTTGTGAGTCCTATAAATAAAATTACTAACGGAGGAACAGTAAATTAAACTGTATTGCATCTTACAAACATCATTAAAGCCCGATTAAAATTGGGCTTTTTTTATACCCCATTTTTTATGACGATTAAATAAAAAGAACAGATGTTTAAACACACAAGTTAATAAAAGTTAAAAACTTACAGTATTTTTTCTAACAAAATCTACAATAACTCACCTATAAAAAAATAATATAATCTAATAAAATTAGCATTTCATGGGAAGAATAAAAGAATCCATAAAAAAACATACAAATAAATAGCATTTTTTCAGGCGTACATATTACATAAAAATTCATATTTATTAAAAAAATTACTGCAATTACCTACAACCTTTCACAAGTGAAATGTATCTATATATTGTAAGTCTTAATTAGGGACTGAAAATAAAAACTCAAATCTTTTTGATATTTTTTTTATATTTTTTTAATATCTTTTTACCTGGGGACCCCTTCGAGAAATCTAAGGGGTCTTTTTTTATGCTACCCTACACTATAAATAATCAGGAGATATTAAAAAATCGACACATGATTCGGCCAGAAATTTCCCTCAGCCCCACGCTATTCCTCCGTTTTATTACAATGCTTTTTCCATTCCAAAACCCCTTATTTAGTATTTACAGTATTCATAGCCCTTTCAATTCCAATGGTACAGAATGCGAGAATTCCGTCTATAGCCTTATCCATAAAAATAGGCAACTCATCAAACTCCTTGGATGAAAATTTCCCTAATACATAATCAACCTGACGTCCTTTAGAAAATTCACTACCAACTCCAAAACGCAATCTCGGATAAACTTCACTGCCCAATACCTGCTGAATATTTCCAAGACCATTATGTCCGCCATTAGACCCCTTACTACGCATCCTTAAAGTACCATAAGGCAAAGCTATGTCATCTGTAATTACCATAATATTTTCAGCAGAAACATTCTCGGTTTTCATCCAGTAGTTTACAGTCTTACCGCTCAGATTCATAAAGGTAGTAGGCTTTATAAGTAAGAGTGTCCTGCCTTTATATTTATATTCCGTTACAAAAGCGTATCGATCAGACCGAAACTTCAATCCTTCCTTATCTGCAAGCCGGTCCAGCACCAAAAATCCAATGTTATGCCTTGTTAGCTCATACTCGGGACCAATATTTCCCAAACCAAAAATCAAATATTTCATAATGATGATTTACCAATATCTATAAAAACATAAATCCTATCTGTCAAAGACAAATAGGATTTAAAATTATAAAATTAATTACTTACTTATTTCTTTTCTTCTTCAGCAGCTCCTCTTAGTGCTCTTGTAGTTTCTACGCTAACTACAGGAAGTGCTTTGTTATTTAAGAAAACATAGTTTCCTGTTTTAAGATCAGAAATTCTCAAAGACTTTCCGATTTCAAGAGAAGAAATATCAGCTTCGATAAAGTCAGGAAGGTTTTTAGGAAGTGCTTTAAGTTTCACTTTCTTGATTTTAGAAATAAGCTTTCCACCTTTCATAACACCAGGAGAAGTACCAGTGATTCTAACCGGAACATCCATTTTAACTTCTTTATCCTCTTTCAAAAGAAGAAAATCCGCATGAAGGATCATATCATTAACAGGATGGAACTGAATATCCTGAAGAATGCATGAATATTTTTTACCCTCTACAGTTAGATCTACTTTGTAAGCATTTGGAGTGTACACAAGGTCTCTGAAAAGAAACATCGGCGCATAGAAATGAACCTGATTTTCACCACCGTAAAGTACGCATGGCACGTTAGCATCAAGCCTAAGCTGCTTAGACTCTCTTTTACCGAGATTTGCTCTTTTAAACCCTATAATCTCTAATGAATTCATTGTGTTTTATAATTTAATTAAATAATAAATAGCGAACTGATAGAATCGTTATCCTGAAGTTTTCTGATTGCTTTTGCAAACAATTCTGCAACTGTCAGCACTCTGATTTTTGGTGATTCTTTCTTTAATGGAAGTGTATCTGTAATAACAAGCTCCGTTAAAACTGAATTTTCGATATTATCCAGAGCTTTTCCAGAAAGTACCCCGTGTGTACAAATTGCTCTTACACTTTTTGCGCCTTTTTCCATGATAATTTGAGACGCTTTACACAATGTACCTCCTGTATCGACAAGGTCATCCACTAGAACTACATTTGCACCTTCAACATCACCTATAAGTTGCATAGAAGCAATTTCATTTGCTCTTTTTCTGTGCTTGTCACAAAGAACAAGATCCACTTCCATAATTTTCGCAAACCCTCTTGCTCTTGCCACACCACCAACGTCTGGAGAAGCGAATATTAAATTTTCAAGATTTAAAGATCTAAGATAAGGAATAAAGATAGCTGCACCATCCAGGTGATCTACAGGAAAATCAAAAAATCCTTGTATCTGGCCTGCATGAAGATCACAGGTCATAAGGCGATCAGCGCCTGCAGCAGAAAGAAGATTTGCTACAAGTTTAGCAGCAATTGGTACTCTTGGTTTATCTTTTCTATCCTGACGTGCATAACCGAAATATGGCACAACGACAGTTACATAAGCCGCTGAAGCTCTTCTAGCAGCATCAACCATAAGCAGAAGCTCCATAAGGTTGTCTGCATTTGGGAATGTTGACTGAATCAGAAATACATCATAACCTCTGACAGATTCATCAAATGAAACGTATATTTCACCATCACTGAATCTTTGCTGGGTTACAGCACCAAGTGGTTTTCCGTAATAGTTAGCGATTTTTTCTGCCAGGTATTTGGAGTTAGTTCCGGAGAAGAGCTTTATGTAAGACATATATGATTAATTCCCTTTTTCCTTTAAAAAATTAATCCCGGGTCTTTTGCAAGCCGGGATCAATTTTATTTTTTGGTGTTGTCCGACCAGGTCTCGAACCTGGACTCTTCTGAACCAAAATCAGACGTGTTGCCAATTACACCATCGGACAAATTCCCTTATTTGATGTTTGGGACTGCAAAGGTAGAAGATTTTCGATTCATCCCAAACAATTACAAAACTTTTTTCAACTTTTCTTCAAGTTTTGGGGGAAGAAAATTCACTTAACATCCCTTATCTTCTGATATTGAGAAATATACTTTTTCAAATATTCATTATTTTTTTTCGATGTTTTTCAGGTAAACTTCTGTTCTTTTCCAGAAGTCAAAGAATAATTTAAAAAAATATAAAATCCTTTTGCTGTAATAACTTTAATAATGTCCTTGGCTTTATTTTCCTTGTTAAAATTAAAAAATCGGAGCTGGAGAAAGGCTTGGAAAAAAATATTGGTAAGTGTTAAGAAGATGAAAGCAAAAAGCCTAAAGCTGAAGATTAAATTCTCTGCTTTAGGCTTTCAAACTTGTAGGTTTTTATTTTGGAGGAAGCAAAAACACATTTTTTTTTCCGCCAACTGTAATGTTTGCAATTTTATCACAATCTGTTTCCCCAAAGTCCACTGATCTTGTCAATTTATCCTCAGGGGTAATGTCAATTGTACCGGAAACAGGATAAACCAAGCCTTTATCAATAAATAAACAGGAAACATAATACAATAAAGGTTTCGTAATCAAAGCTGTATAATCTTCACCAAATCTGCTAATACCTGTCGCTGTTCCGGATACCGTGTATTCATCATCAGTCAAAATCGCCTTTGAATCATAGCCAGCAACAAAAGTTCTTACCCTTTCGGAATTCCAGTAAGACACCTTTTGATCTTCGAATGTTATTTTACCGTTGACAACTTTTACAGACCAAGAAGGAAGTACATCTGTGATATTTGTAACAGTCTTCTCTCCTTCAATATGATTGCCATTTACGAAATAGTTATCCAGTGAAAACTTTATAACTGAGCCTTTTGTGTTGTATTTGCCACTATATTGAATTTTAATTTTCCCACTTCTTTCTCTATTATTAAAAGTACAACCCGTGCCGAAATCAATAATCAAAGAATCACTGCCAATGAAGGAATATGAGGGGCAAGTACCTGAAGTCCTCAGGTTATTAGCTTCAAGAGCATCCTGTCCTATTTTCAAAATATCATCAAATTCCTTTTGGGAGAAATTATAATCCGTAGCGGCAGAAACATCTTGATCTGTTACTTCATCTTCCTTTTTCCCACAAGAGAATAACAATAAACCGGTTAAAACCACAATCAAAGAAGGTGTAAAAAAACTTTTTTTCATCTTATTGTATAATGAATTGGATTAATAATTATCAATAAGATTCTTTTACGCAGTGAAGTACTCAAAGTTCCCAGAGAATTGTATTACTCAGTATTATAAAAGATTATCCTTTATTTATTTATTTCTTACTTTCTTTTCTATCATATCCCACATTTCTGTTGGAATTTCATCAAGAAAACTAAACTCCCCTGCACCTTTTATCCATTCTCCTCCATCTATCGTCACCACTTCTCCATTTATAAAAGATGAAAAATCAGATACCAAAAATGCGGCAAGATTGGCCAATTCCTGGTGTTCTCCAGTTCTGCCCAATGGAATTCTTTTTACTAAATCTATCTTTTTACTAACCTCTTCAGGAAATAATCTGCTCCATGCCCCTTCGGTGGGAAACGGTCCCGGAGCTATTGCATTCATGCGGATACCGTATTTACCCCATTCTACGGCCAAAGATTTTGTGAGCGTAAGTACTCCGGATTTCGCAATGGCAGAAGGAACAACATATCCAGAACCAGTCCAGGCATAGGTAGTTACTATATTTAATACTGTACCTTTCAATTTTTCCTTTATCCAATCTTTTCCAAAAGTCAGTGTACAGTTATAAGTACCCTTTAGAACAATGTCCACGACAATATCAAAGGCCTTACTGGAAAGTCTCTCAGTCGGACTAATAAAATTTCCGGCGGCATTATTAACGAGAATATCTACTTTTCCAAATTTTGACTTTATTACACTCAATAAATTCTCCACTTCCAGAATGTTTCTTATATCGCAAGCTACTGGAAGTACTTCACCTCCAGTTTCGGTTCTTAGCTCTTCGGCAGTCTTTTCCAGAACATCCAATTTTCTGCTGGCAATTATTACTTTGGCTCCAAGTTCCAGAAAATATTTACTCATAGACCTGCCGAGGCCGGTTCCTCCACCGGTAACCAGAACTACCTTACCTTTCAGCGAGCCTTCTTTTAACATTGGTTGATTGTACATATCAGATTGTTTTAGAGCTTTAAAATAATTAAGATGAAAGTTTAAAAATAAAATTTTGTTATTACATTTTGGATTTTTTACTTATCTAATTTGTTTTTGTATTTTAACACGAACTACTACTTAGCTTTTATTGAAATATCTGTAACTGCTAATTAAAGTATACTTGAATTAGCTTTAATGGTTATTAATGATCCCTTATAACAAGCCTTTCATCATTGGAAAGGAATTAGAATATATACGTCAAGCAGTAGAAAGTGGAAAGATTTCCGGAGATGGGAAGTTTAGTAAACTTTCGCAGTCATTACTGGAAAAAAGATTTGGATATGGGAAAGTTCTTCTCACTAGCTCGTGTACCGATGCACTGGAAATGACCGCTATCCTACTTAACATCTCAGAAGGTGATGAAGTGATTATGCCTTCCTTCACCTTTGTATCTACCGCTAATGCATTTATATTAAGAGGTGCTAAAGTTGTTTTTGCAGAAATAAGACCAGACACCCTTAATATTGATGAAAGTAAGATCGAAGCTCTGATTACGCCAAAAACAAAAGCTTTAGTGATAGTGCATTATGCAGGTATTTCCTGTGATATGGAAAAAATATCAGCAATAACTCAGAAGCACTCAATTGCTCTTGTTGAAGATGCCGCCCTGGCTATCGACTCCTATTATAAGGGAAAAGCTCTAGGTTCTTTTGGTCAACTTAGTACATTATCTTTTCATGAAACTAAAAATATCATTTCAGGGGAAGGTGGGGCTTTGATTATCAATGACCCTCAGTATTATGATCGTGCTGAAATTATTAGAGAAAAGGGTACCAACAGAGCAAAGTTATTTCGAGGAGAAATCAATAAATATGAATGGGTGGATATTGGTTCCTCTTATTTACCATCTGAAATTATAGCAGCATTTCTTTATGCCCAGCTTGAAAATATGGATACCATACTAAAAAGGAGAATAACCCTCTGGAATCATTACTTTCAGAAACTTAAACCTCTGCAGGAGTTATCAGTAGTTACTTTACCTGTACTATCTGAGGGCTCTACGATGAATGGACAATTATTTTATATTCTCTGTAAGGATGAAAAAGACCGCAATGCTTTGCTTGATTTTCTTAATCTAGAAAAAATTAAAGCTGTTTTTCATTATCTACCTCTGCATCTAAGTCCATTCTTTATGAATAAACATGACGGAAGATCTCTTCCTGTAACCGAATCAGCAAGCGGCCGTTTAATCCGCTTACCTTTATTTTATGAGATGAAAGACGAAGAACAGAATTATATAATTTCAAAGATTTTTGATTTCTTTAAGATAAATCATTACACTGAGCATTAAAGCCCAGGAAAAAATTTACAAAATTTTTAAAACACCAGAATACTATATGAAAAAACAAATTATCGGGATCCTTATTACATGCACAGCATTTTCTTGTGTTACGAAAAAGAAATTTGATGATCTAAATGTTAGGAAGTCTGCTCTGGAAGCCGAGAAATCGGAATGTGATGCATTGCTTAAAACTGCCCAAGCAATGAATTCAAAATATTCACTGGATATTGATAGTCTTTCTAAAGAAAGGAGAAGACTAATAGATGACTCAACCCAAACAGGTATCGTATTAAGGAAAACTCAACGCAATTATAAAAACCTGAATGATACTTACGAGCAACTATTAAGAAATCATGACAGACTACAGTCTCAAAGCTCTTCAGACATAGACAGAATGAGTAAAGACCTTTCCAAAAGAGAAAAAGATCTTTTTGATGCTGAGAAGAAAGTAAATGAACTTCAAGCTAATTTGCAAGAGAGAGAAGCTAAAGTAAAAGAGCTTGAAAGAGTAATGGCAGAAAAGGACAAAGCTGTAACAGAACTGAAAAATAAGGTAAGTAAAGCTTTGCTTTCATTTAAAGAAAGTGACTTATCTGTAAATGTGAAAAACGGAAAAGTATATGTTTCACTTAGTGAACAGCTTTTATTCAAATCAGGTAGCACGGACGTAGATAAAAAAGGTGTAGAAGCATTAAAAAAACTGGCTGATGCATTGAAAGATCAAAATGACATTAACATATTAGTTGAAGGTCATACAGATGATGTACCTGTATCCAAAGGCACTGGAGGCATGAAGGATAACTGGGACCTAAGTGTGCTAAGAGCTACTGAGATTGCCCGTATTTTGGGCACTTCAGGAATCAATCCAAGAAGAATTGTAGCTTCCGGAAGATCTGAATTTTCTCCTGTAGCTGAAGGCAAAACTGCAGAAGCAAGACAAAAAAACAGAAGAACAGAAATCATTTTGTCTCCAAAACTTGATGAATTATTCCAAATTCTTGAGAATAATTAGACATTATTTTTGTTTTGAGAACTTTAAGGCTCCGGCAACTCCGGAGCCTTTTTATTTCATACAAACTATAAATCAACAATTTACCTCAATTCAAAAAACACAAAAACTATTTAGAAAAATTCTAATTAATTATTTGGAACAAGTCTAATTAAATAAGTATCTTTGTATAGTAATCAAATGGAAGCAACACAAACATATTTAAAAGAGATTTTTGCGACAGCACATGGTGCTGTTTATCAATGCGATAAGGAAGGTAATTTTCTTCTTGAATTTGCAGGACAAACCTCTTCTTTTAAATTTCCATGTTTCTTTTCTCTTCGTAAGCGCATCAACCAGATTGACCTTGCGAAAATGCTTTCAAATCCGGATACTTCATCCGATATTGAAATTGTCTGTCCTTGCGGGAGCAATCGCGTATTCATTCTTAGCCCTATGGAAGTCATTCTATTTAAAGAATTACTAAACGGAGCAAAAGTAATGATGGAGTTGAATAGCATACTATTTGAAAGACTTTATCGCGTAACAGTTTAATTTTTTTATCTCATATTTTGTTTTTTATAAAAGATTAATTTACCTTGACTCCTAGGGTAAACTATTATCTATTTGCCCCGTTTTGTAAAAATTACAACCTCTGTAAAAGTAAAGTAGAGAATATGAGAGACATTGTCAGACAAAAAACATCCCTTACTGAGGAAATTGAAAACATCCTCAACGAGCAAATAAAATTAGAAGCAAAAGCTTCAGCATTATACCTTGCGATGGCTTCCTGGTGCGATCAGCATGGATTTTTATACAGTTCAGAATTTTTCTACAAGCAATCTGGAGAAGAAAGAGAGCACATGCTTAAGATCTTTAAATATGTGAATGATGTTGGTGGAAAAGCATTCTCTCCGGAAGTTGCTGGAATACCTCAAGATTTTGAATCATTAAAATCTGTATTTATAGGCGGACTAGAGCAGGAAATTGCAAATACCCAGGCATTAAACAGGGTAGTTGATGTTTGTTACAAAGTAAAAGATTATACCACAGCCAATTTCATGCAATGGTTCCTGAAAGAACAAATAGAAGAAGAGTTCATTTTCAGAAGAGCTCTTGAACTATTTGAGGTGATAGGAGAAGAAGGCGTTGGAACCTATATGATCGATAAAAAGATCCCGGACATTAAATATACTCATGACTAATTCACGTCGTCAGTAAAAAAATAAGGAGTAGCTTTTGAACTACTCCTTATTTTTTTCTTCTTCAGGAATCTCTTCTAACAGTCCGGCGGCTTTTTGCACATCCATAAAAAAGTGCCAGGAATTTTCCGGTTGCACACAAACCACAGGCCCTAATTTACATCTATCAGTACAGCCAGTCTTTATCACGGCTAAACCTCTTAATTTATTTTCTTTTATTAATCCTTTAAGACTTTTCTGGATCAGCTTCCCCCCTCTTTTTTTGCACTTACTGCCAGTACATACATAAAATATTTTTTCCGGTTTCTTGGGCTCTTTACTCATACCTAAATTTACTGCGTTACGCTTTATGTATCAACAATAAATAAAGAATAAAGATTTTAAAACCTAATCTTATTTCGTTCTTACCCAAAGTATATTAACAATTCTATTCCATCCTAAACTACATCCAGGTTTTATTATTTTCATTAACTTTCAGAATGATTTATATAATAATGGGTGTTTCAGGATGTGGAAAAACAACTATTGGAAAGTTGCTTTCATCACATTTGAACCTACCTTTTTTTGATGGCGATGATTTCCATTCGGAGAGCAACATAAAAAAAATGTCAAACGGAACATCTCTTACAGATGAGGACCGTCTGCCATGGCTGACAACTCTTTCAGAAAACCTTGTAAAATGGGAATTGGCCGGTGGAGCTGTATTAGCCTGTTCCGCATTAAAAGAAGAATACCGAAAAATATTATTATCAACCCAAACACTGGTTACATGGATATTTCTTGACGGTAATATGAACATTATTAAGCAAAGATTAGATTGCAGAGAAGGACACTATATGCCATCCACATTATTGAACTCTCAATTCAGTTTATTAGAAAGACCTCAATACGGCATGCATATAGATGTTTCATCCACCCCCGATTTGATCGTTCAGGAAATTTTAAAGAAATTGAAGGTATGAATTCATTAGCACAATTTGGAGTTGTTGGACTCGGAGTAATGGGCAAAAGCCTTGCTTTAAATCTGGCAGAAAAAGGAATTAACGTTTCAGTATATAATAGACACATAACCGGTTCTGAAGAAAATATCGCTGTTGATTTCGTGAAGGAACAAAGCGCTAAAACCGTTATGAGTGGTTTTGATGATCTTAGGGCTTTTGTTATATCTCTTGAAAAACCAAGAAAAATCTTATTGATGATACAAGCAGGTTCTGCAGTTGATCAGCAATTAGATCAACTATTACCTGTGCTTGACAGAGGCGATATCCTCATTGACGGCGGCAATTCATTTTATAAAGACACCAACAAAAGAACCAAACAGCTTAATGAGCTGGGTATCCATTTCATCGGAGCTGGTATTTCCGGAGGAGAAGAAGGTGCCCGTAAAGGACCGTCAATAATGCCTGGAGGAGATAAGGATGCATATAATAAAATCAGCAGTTATCTTGAACTCATCGCCGCCAAAGACAAACAGGGAAAACCTTGCATAACATATATCGGAGAAGAAGGCGCAGGACATTTTGTCAAGATGGTTCATAATGGTATTGAATATGCTGAAATGCAGATTCTGACAGAGGTCTATTTTCTTCTTCGCTACTACTCACTTTATCCTGCTGAAAAAATTGCTGATTTATTCACACAATGGCAGCATGATGGCTTGGATGGTTATCTTCTCGAAATCACGATTGATATATTGAGAAAAAAAGAAGACGGGGTTTTACTTTTAGATAAAATACTGGATAAAGCCGCCCAGAAAGGAACCGGGGGCTGGTCAACCACAGCCGCCATGGATCTAGGCGTTCCATTTTCAACTGTATCAGAAGCTGTAATGGCCAGAGCCCTTTCTTCTTTTAAGTCATACAGACAACAAATAAGCTCAACTTACAGTAGCCCTCTTGCTATAACTGATAACTTGAAAGACTCTCTTTCAGATAAAATAAAAAATGCATACAAAGCTGCAAGAATAATAAATCATGAAACTGGATTTCATTTATTAAAAGAAGCATCTGTTCAATACAGATGGAATCTAAACCTCTCTGAAATCGCGCGTATCTGGACCAATGGATGTATTATCCGGTCTGAATTAATGGAACAAATTGCGACCACTTTTCTTAATGAAGAGTCCATTGTTCTAGCTCCTTCTTTTAAGAAGGAATTAATTGATGCACAAAGAGATTTTACTCAGGTAATAACAACAGGACTATCAAACGATATTGCTTTACCTGTGTTATCTTCGGCTCTCAATTATTACTTAGGTCTGAAGACCTTGAATTCAGGAGCGAACCTTATCCAGGCACAGAGAGATTATTTTGGTGCACACACGTATCAAAGAATTGATACACCTGATAAATATTTCCATACACACTGGAAAAACTAGTAGTTCTTGTTAAATCATTGGAGGTTGCTATTCTAGATATTAAACGTCCCTACATACATATTAACCAAATATTAATAATAGCATATTGACAAAGAAAGGCAATCGATATCGGGTCGCCTTTTTTTATTTCATACTTTAAGCTTTTAGCTTTTAGCTTTCTTAAGCATCAGATATGACCTGTCTGACTTAACAAATCCCAGCTTCTCGTACAGCTTCAGTGCTCTTGCGTTATAAGGGAGCACCTCTAACTCCATTGCTACAAATTCCAGATCTTTTCTTTCCTTCAGATACCTCACAAAATCAGTTGAAATCCCTTTTCCTCTATACTCAGGAATAATATAAAGCTCATCTATATTCAGGATCAATCCGCCATATTCATTACTATAGAAGTTGACTATAATGCAATACCCCACAATTTTGTCACCATCATTAAATATAGTTATTAATCCGTAATCCGGATGTTTTTCAAAAGCTTCAAAGGATTTATATATCTGCTCTTCAGTTTTGTTTTTTCCTGACGGGTCATCGTTATAAAAATCCTGAATCATTGACACAACGTGAGCTCTGTCTGCTGCTTCAAATTTCCTGTAACTAATATTCATAAAACTTTATTTTAAATCCCTACTTGATTTACCTTAACCAAAGGCGGAATTTAATATTTTTTTAAATCCATTTCCTACAAACCCCTCATAAGAAAATGCTATACACTTTGAGAATCAAAAAGTAACGAAAAAATAAATTATTTTTTACAGTTTCTTTATTTTAAATTAGAGTGCTCTATATGTATGAATCGGTCTAAAATTATATCTGCAATGACTGTCATAAGATACATTTCCCTCCTTCTACTTTTCATTTCTCCGATGATAATGAAAGGTCAGACATTTACGAATAATACAACTGCTAATATTCCTGCTAATGGTACCACTCCCAGTTTCCTCTCAAATCCGATAAATGTTACCGGGCTGCCGGATATAGATGGAAATCCTTTTGGTTTGGAGGAGGTTCAGATAACCTTTAATACTCAGCAATTCACCCGGATGGAACTTTTTCTTGTTTCTCCCAATGGAAGAATCATAGAACTAAGCAATATTCGGAACGGGAATGGGAATGTAGCAGGAACATTTATATTTAACATGAATCCTTCCAACACTGAAATCCGATTTTGGAATGCCTCCTCCCCGCCTTCTCCAACATCATTTCTACCTATGGCTAGTATAAATTCTGTCAATGACGGAACCAGTCCTAATGGACAATGGAGGTTATTAGGAAGAATAGCTCAGGTTTTTTCAATTTATACTAATCAGATCACCAGTTGGAGTATTAAATTTGGTAATAACTATACAAAACCAGCTGCTTCGAATGATGATTGTTCAGGAGCTATTAATCTTGTGAATTCAGCAATCAATGATGCATATGTTTCAGGAACCAATGTAGAATACGGAGCAAAACTACCTTCTTATGGAGATATTAATGGAAGCTTCGTGTGCAGTAGCGGATATACCGAAAATTCTGCCTGGTTTACATGGATAGCTTCTTGTCCAAATGACAGTCTAAATATCCGCAGCTTCACAAGAGTTCAAACCGGAGTGGTAAAAGGCAACTGTGGTGGCCCCTATACAAAAATTGATTGTAATGTAATTGATTATCCCAATAATTATACCTATAAATTCGTCAACCTCACCCCAGGCACCAGATACTATCTTATCCTGGATGGTGACAATGCCTATTATGGGCCTTTTGATATCAGATGGTATCCTGGAAGTTGCACACCATTGCCGGTAACATTGTTAAATTTCATAGCATCTTATGATTCAAAGGCTGACAATATAAATCTTCGTTGGATAACTGCAACAGAAAAGAACAATAAAGAATTTATTATCAAAGCAAAAAATTATAATACAACTTCTGATTTCATTGAAATAGCGAAAGTAAAATCTTACTTACAAAATACAGGTTCTAGTTATGATATATACTGGATACCTGAACAAGACGGATTTTATGAGTTTCAGCTATTGCAGACAGATGTTGATGGAACAACTACTTATCTAGCACATTCATTTGCTCACGTTGATTACCCGAATGAGAGTTTTACCAATATTTTATATTCTGAATCAGGACCGCAGCTTAACATAGAATTGAATACATCAGACTTATTAAACTTGTCGATAATTGATCTGAGTGGGAAAATTATCTGGACTAAAACCAAACAGGTTGATGCAGGTAATAGCCACCTACCACTTCCTTCAAACATTGCCCAAGCCCTTTACATTTTGGAAGTAAGAACATCTGACAAAATTGAGTGTAGAAAATTATTATATAAATAATTCCCAGCAATTTCAGGAAACATTAAAATTAATCAATCTTTAAAACCTTTTTTATCAAAATATTCTTATCGGTTTGTACCTTAACCCAGTATTCTCCTATAGGTAAAACCTTGAGATCTAAAGTCACTTCATCTGAATAAATAACCTCTCGTTTTATTTCTTTACCAGAATTATCATACACAGAAATATTACCTGTAGCAGATGATAATTCAACCTCTAACTTGTCCCTAAAAGGGTTGGGATAGGTAAGTAACTCCTGCTGTTCTCCTTTAACGGATATAACATTACTATATGAAACACTTCCATCATTATCAATTAACTTCAATCTAAAGTATGCTGATTCATAATTAAAAACTGGCACTTCTAACCGGTATGTATTTGTTGCTCCGCCTTTCGCCGCTAACTGTCCGGCATATTTATCAAAATTTATCTCGTCATAACTTTGTTCCACTTCAAATCTTGAAAAATCAATTTCATTAACAGTATACCATTGAAGCAATACCTTCCCTTCTCTTATATTACTTATTGCTGAAAAGTTTAACAGATTTACAGGCAATGGTGTAGATGGTTTAAAAATCAATACCCGATTATTTGAAAAATCAGAGACGAATAACAAATCATTCTCAACTGATACAAATATTGGTGATACTTTATCCTGGGCTGTGGCAGTATTGCTGTTAGCAAAATCAATCTGCCCGATTACATGATCTGCCAAGGCACCATTAGCTGCTAGCGAAGTACTATTGAATATCAATACTCTGTCATTTCCATTATCTGCGATATAAAGACGCCCGCCTTCATCCATGTATACACCCCATGGACTGCTAAGAGCTGATTGAGACAAACCAGCTGTTGAAGTAAAAAAATCAGATTGTCCAATAACCAGATCTGCATCAGCGCTGCTTGACAATGCATTGGCATTACTAAACCTTAACACTCTGTTATTATTTACATCTGCAACCCACAAATTTCCATTTACATCAATAGATATCTGTCCAGGACCATTTAAAGTATTGTCTGAAAGGCCAGGACTCCCTGTACCTAAATATAAACTTGCAGGAGCACCGTTGGATAAAAAAGAAGGATTGTCAAATTTCAGAATTCTATTATTACCGAAGTCAGACACCCATAAAGCATTATTTCTATAAGTAAGAGCCCACGGAGAGGAAAACTCTGCAAGCCCCGTCCCGCCGTTAGAACCAGAAAATCCTGACTGGCCTAAAACCAAATCAAAAGCACTTCCTGTTAATGCAGTTACCGCATTACTGACTCTTACTACTCTATTATTCCCTTGGTCTGCAATCCATAAATTTCCATTGTCATCCAAAGCTATACCAGAAGGAGTATTTAAGCTCGTCGTTGAAGTTGCAGTGACGAATGCATTTGACAAGTTTGTCTGGCCGAATACAGCTTCAGCGTTTGCTCCATCAATATATGCAGCTGTGGATGGATATCTAAGAACCCGATGAGAAAAAGCATCTGCAACAAATATTTTCCCTGAGACAGGGTCTACAACTACTTGATTGGGTCTGTTCAATCCACTCTCAGTGGCAATTGGATTACTGGTAGTGAATGTAGGTTGCCCCAATACATTAGCTGCTGGTTGTCCATCTGTCCATTGACCATAACTCCTATTCATTAGAATGCAAAAGAATATCGAGGTCAAAAATGTGAGTACTGATTTGCTAAAAAACATATCTTGAGGTATTGAAAATCGTGACAAAAAAATTCAGATTATTAAAGCTACAAGATAGTTATAATCCTCAATTTAAGCAATCTAAGAATTTAGCTTACCACCTGCTTCACCTTTCCATCCTCCAATTCAAGGTAGTTTTTTACACAGGAAGGAATGTCCTCTTTGTAGTGAGAAACATAAATAAGAGTTTTATTAAACGTTGTACAAATTTCATTTACAACAGAGACAAACTGCTTAATCTGCATTTTATCGAGACCTTGACAAGGTTCATCTAAAATCAGGAGTTGAGGATTCTTCACTAACGCTCTTCCTAAAAGTACAAGACGTTGAATACCCAATGACAACTGGGACAATCTCATAGTCTTGAATGATGACAATTTTAAAATTTCCATCCATAGATGAACCTGCTTAGTTTGCCATGATGAAATTTTTCCTGAAGATCCTACCTGATCATTAAAACCTGAGGCAATGGAATCAAAAACCGTAATACCACCAGAAGAAGTTTCAGCTGCGAGGCTTTGAGCTGCCGAATTGACAAATAAAGCTTCTGTGAAACTTTTATTACGCTGAAAAAATATATGCAGCTCAGGAGAGATATAACCTATTTTTGCTTTTAACTCCCAAATGCTTTCACCACTCCCCTTCTTCTTATCAAAAAGCCAAATATCATTTCCATAAGCCTGAGGATTATCGCCGTTAATAAGACTAAGCAAAGTAGATTTTCCGGAACCATTATGACCAATCAAAGCCCAGCATTCACCTTTGCAGATTTTCCAGTTAACTTTATCCAGAATAATCTTATCACCATATTTCACTGTAACATCTTTCATTTCTACTGCCACTTTGAACTCCTCCTGCTCATTCCAGTACAACTGATTATACAGTTCCGAATCATGAAGGATAAATGTTTCCGAGGGTTGTTGTTCTTCACCTTTATACGAATCTTTAAATTCTCTAAGAGAAGCCATATTATCTATCTTTCCACCTGTTAGCTTCAAAACATAATTTATCTGTTCCGGAATCTCGTCAGGAGTTGTAATCACAACAACAGTACTCCCTAAAGTTATCAGTTCATTAATAATGCTATGCAGTACTTTTCTTGCTTCTGTATCCAATCCTATAAAAGGACTGTCAAATATGATCACCTCTGGCTTTTGCAATAAAGCTCTTGCGATTTGTAATCGCTTGCCTTCACCATTTGACAATTCAATCAATCTTCTTTTGAGGAGATAATCCATTCGCAACTGCTTTGCGATATTTTCAATTTCTGAGAGAGGAAGTCCGGTGGCGGCTTTTAGCAGTTCTTCTTCAACAAGAGGAAAATTCTGCCCATAATTGCTATCAAACCTTTGCTGGTAATAGCTTCTCTCTGAAGAATCCCTGAAATCATGCTGCTGGGAGATAAAAACGCTTTTATAATCTGAAGGAAAAGAAAAATTAATTATACCCGAAGTAGGTGTAATCCTGTTCGCAAGAACCTTTCCCAATATTGTTTTCCCGCTGCCTGAAGGACCTATGATAGCCAAAGAAGTTCCTTTTTTTAACTTGAACGAAATATCTTTTAGAATGAATCTCCCATTAACTTCAACACAAAGTTGATCTAATTCAAGAAACTGTTGAGGCATAGTTGTTTTTTTTAAAGGTAGCAAGATTGAATAACTGACAGCAATATAAAAAGCAAAAGTCTGCCTCACAGCAGACTTTTGCATCCTATTTAGGTAGATTTTTAAGATTAGTCTCTTCTGTTTCCGAACAATCTCAAAAGAGCAAGGAAGAGATTAATAAAGTTGATATAAAGCGACATTGCACCAATGATAGCAAGCTTACCAGCTCTTTCACTGCCATCATTATAAATATCTTTCATACTTTGAACATTATATGCTGTAAGACCTGTAAATACAACAACACTCACAATGCTCATAATATAGGAAAGTGTGTCGCTGTGAAGGAACATATTAATAACACTTGCAATGATAATTCCGAAAAGAGCCATCATTAACAGGTTACCAATTCTTGTAAGATCGGTTTTTGTTGTATAACCATATATCGCTGTAACAGCGAACATACCAGCTGTAACAAAGAATATTGAATAAATTGAACCGGCCGTGTATACAAGGAAAATTACACTTAAAGACATTCCCATCAATGCTGAATACGTCATAAATAATAACACCAGCATTCCATATGACAATTTTTCAAATGCAAAATTCATTAATAAAACAAACCCTATCGGAGCAAACAAAACGATATAGCCAAATATTGACCATCCTCTTTCATTTATTAACAATGATAATAAAGAAGCATTATTAGCAAAAAGAAATGAAATTGCAGCAGTCATAACTAGACCTGCAGACATCCAGATAAATACATTAGCCATAAAGGATTGACTCATGGTCGATACGCTTTTCCCCTGGCTGTAATACAAATTATCTTTTTCCATTGTGTTTAAATTTAAATTGTTTAAAGTTTTATGTTTAGTTTTTTATCTGCAATACAAACGATTTTACTTTATTAAAGTTGTTTTATTATCCTATAGCATTTTTCAGATCTTCAATAAGATCTTCAACATCCTCAACTCCTACACTAAGCCTTATAAGACTATCTTTTAATCCGGCTTTTTCTCTTTCTTCCTTAGGAATGCTGGCATGTGTCATTGTTGCAGGATGCCCGCATAACGATTCTACTCCCCCTAAAGATTCGGCAAGAGAAAATAATTTAGCTCTTTCAAGGAACCTTTTCGCATCTTCAATTTTGTCACCTTTCAATGTAAATGAAAGCATACCGCCGAAAGCTTTCATCTGCTTCTGAGCCACAGCATGATTAGGATGAGAACTTAATCCCGGGTAATAAACTTTATCGACTTTAGGATGTTCAGACAAAAACTGTGCTATTTTTGCAGCATTGTCACAATGTCTTTCCATTCGCAGATGTAATGTTTTAATACCTCTCAGTACTAAGAAACAATCCTGAGGTCCTGGAACTGCCCCACATGCATTTTGAAGAAATGCTAGTCTGGCAGCCACTTCTTTGTCGTTCAGAATGATAGCTCCCATTACAACATCAGAATGCCCTGAAAGATATTTTGTTACTGAATGCATTACAATATCAACGCCAAGATCCAGAGGAAGCTGAAGATAAGGAGTGGCAAAGGTATTGTCTACAACAGTAATGACTGTATGTTTCTTTCCAAGATTGGCAATGGCCTTTATATCAATAATATTTAACAAAGGATTGGTTGGAGTCTCCATCCAGATAAGCTTTGTATTGGAGTTGATATATTTCTCAACCTCCTTCGCATTGTCCATCGGGATAAAATGAAACTTGATACCATAATGCGCAAATACTTTGGTGAATATTCTATAAGTTCCACCATATAGATCATTAGTTGAAATTACCTCATCGCCAGGCTTAAGCAATTTCAGAATAGTGTCTATTGCAGCCATACCAGAAGCAAAACACAATCCTTGTGCGCCATTTTCAAGCGCAGCAAGACTATTTTGCAAAGCAGTTCTTGTAGGGTTATGTGTTCTTGAATACTCATACCCCTTATGGTCGCCCGGAGAGGCTTGCACATAGGTAGAGGTTTGATATATAGGAGTCATGATTGCTCCTGTTGAAGGATCAGGCTCCACGCCTGCATGAATTGCTTTGGTTCCGAATTTCATTTTCCTTTTTTATTTCTTTCTGAAGATTCTAATTATACCTATTTAAGATTACCAACTTAGTTTTTTTAAAACTCCATTTCATTAGAGAATAGAATTTTCTTAACATTGCAATATAACAAAAAGAAGAGGGAAATGATAAAAGGAATCCGTGAGCTTATTAAAGACAACCGGACAACTGCCTTATATCTTTTATATTTCACCCTTGCTCCCTTTATTTCAGACTCTTACCTTATTTACCTTTCAATAAGATATCAGGAGCAGATATCTTCATTCACTCTCCCAGAATATAGTCTGCTTTCCTTAATATTGGGCATGTGCATGGCAACAGGATTGTGCCATACAACACTTATTGCTACAGTTTCCGGCTATTTTTTAGGGATAAATTCTGTATACATTGTTATACCAACCTACATATTTGCATCTGTCCTTGGATATTTCTTAGCTCAGAAACTTGATAATGGCCACTTCATGAAGACGCTTCTGCGCTTTAACAAGACAGCACTTATTAAGTCAAATCTCAAAAATGAAGAACCAAAAATCATTTTCCTTTCCAGACTTTCTCCGGTAATTCCATTTGCCTTAATGAATTTTCTACTGTCAGTTTTGGGAGCAAATTTCAGAAAATACCTCATTTTTGGAACCGCAGGGATGCTTCCCCGTACACTATTATTCTGCTACATAGGAAGTAAGGCCGGAGAATTAATTCAGGCAATAAATGCTCCCGGACAGGAAAGTATGAGTAAAGTAATAACACTACTTCTTATAATCTCCTCGCTTATAGGTCTTTATTATTTCATAAAAAAAGCTATCACCAAAGCTCTGAAGTAATAAAACCTCACTTCTTGCAGACAAATTTTCTGAATTAAAATCTAGTTTTGAATAAATTATTTACTGTATGAAAAAACTTTTACCCCTGTTTTTTATAGCTTTTTCAGTTAATCAATCATTTGCTCAACAGGAATTCAGTTCTTTTACCTCTACGGGACGGGGAGTCTCCACAACATTTGTAACAGATTATCAAACAATCGGAATAAACCCTGCTAATCTAGGCTTACATACTGAATATGAAACAAAGCATGTAACATTGGGATTAATGGAAGGTGCTGCTTCCGCATACTCTAATGCTTTGAGTAAAACAACATTTGGAAAAAGTCTTACTGAGTACAATGACATCTTCAATCAACATGATAAAATTAAAGCGGCACAGCAATTTGCTGGAAATGGTGTTGCTGCCAACGTAGACCTGATGGCTTTGGGATTTGCTATACAAAGTGACAAATTGGGAGGCTTTGCATTTTCAATTAAAGAATCTATGCGTTGGTATTCTCAATTCAGTGGTTTGACTGCCGATCTGTTATTCAGAGGAAAAACTTCAGCCTATTTTGATCAATTAAAGCTAAATAATGGTGAAATAGTTGCTAATGATCCAAGCCAATATGAACAATATGAAGCTATAGGTATTGATCAAGGGATGGCAAGCAACCAACTAAAACTCTCAGCACTTTTTGACGGATCGAAAATTAAAAACAACTGGTATCGGGAATACAATTTAAACTATGGACGAAAAGTCTTCGGTAATGATTTGCTGTATATCACTGCGGGTGTTGGTGTAAAATATCTACAAGGCTTTAACTACACAAACTGTGAAGTTAAAAATGGAAAAATAGTTATGGCTGGAGCTTTTAATCCATATTTTGAAATAGATTTTGGAGTAGGTGCAGCAAATAATCCATCGGCAATAAACAACGAAAACTATCAATCCATAGGAAATGGATTTGGTTTTGATTTTGGAGCAGATGTAGTTATAAATGAAAAAATAACTATAGGTGCAGCCATTACCAATATTGGTTCTATTAATTATACAGGAAATGTATATACAATAAAAGATACAACTCTAGCCTCTATGGCTTCTGAAGGATCCAACAACTATAATATATTTTCGCAGGCTCCCAATATACTTGCCAAATCCGGAACATTGAAATGGGAAGGTCAAAAAAACATAAAAGCTAAACTCCCAACAATGTTTAGACTTGGAGCCAGCATAAGATTGATTGAAATCGTTAATGTTGGTTTTGACTTTATCATGCCGACAAACAAAGAAGCGGGCAATTTTGAAAAACCATACATAGGAGTTGGTGGCGATATCAAGCCAATCCGATGGATAAGACTGTCAACGGGTATAAATACAGGTGGTAATTATATCTCCAGAGCAAACGTACCATTTGGACTAACCATAGTTGTTGGTGAAAACGGAACATGGGAGCTAGGAGCAGCTACCAGAGATATTGTCACTTATTTAAGACAGAAAGGGCCAAATTTATCTTTTGCGTTTGGTTTCTTAAGGTTTAGACTTTAAAAGTGCAAAGCTTAAAGCTAAAAGAATAAAATATCACACATGAAAAAAATGTATTACTTTATCAAGTCGATTCCTAAAATAAGGTTGATTGTTTTCAACAATTGGAGCGCTTCACTTTTAGCTTTGCGCCTTAAGCTTCCAGTTGTTACGATTTACCAAGTCTTGAGAAAGTAATGTAATCAACATTTACTGGCTCCTTCCCTGCCTCTATGAGGGCTTTATTTACTTGCCCGCGATGATAAGAGCCATGGCTAACAACATGAAATAATATATCAGAAAGGCACGTTTCTAAAGCCTCACCTTTGGTATTTTTATATTTTACTTCTTTTAAAAAATCGTCTTCCGGACAAGTATCTATTAACTGAAAAAAATTCAAAGAACTTTCAACTGCATATACCTTTAACAAAAAAGGTTCATGTAATTGCCAAAGTTTTATAGAATGATAAGTTTCATTATTTATTCGCCCATACCAGATCAATTCTGAATTAACAATATGACTTAGCAACCTTGCGCCTTCTTCACAATAATCATTCTTCAATACCTCCGCCAGCTTTTTATTAGCCCAGTGATTGAACTGATACAAGCGATAAAAATTTTCCCTCATTCAGTATTAAGGATTTAAACTTGGATCAATCTCTGCCTTATATGCTAATATTCCACCTTTGAGGTTATAGAGATTGGTATAACCAAAATTCGTTTCCAAAAATCTGATAGCATCTCCGCTTCTTTTGCCGCTTCTGCAATGCACTACAACCATTTTATCTTTAGAAAATTTTGCAACATTCTGAGGTACTGTCGCCAATGGGATAAGTTCACCACCTAAATTCGCAGCCTGAAATTCACCTGGCTCACGGACATCAATCAGTTGAAAATTTTCACCTTTATCAATAAGCTCCTTCAGCTCAGTTACAGATATTTCTTTCATTTTACATTAACGTTATTTATTCTGATCAAATTTATCCTTTTCTTTCAAAACTGACGTAATCTCGTCAAGTTTCTTTACTTTATATTCAAAATCCCCTCTTAATTTTTCTCTGATCTGATTCAGATTAGCAAGTATTTTGTCTATGCTATCAGGTAAAATGTCTTCCAGCATCTCTCTCATTCTCTTCGCAAATGTCGGGGATTTACCATTCGTTGAAACTGCTATCTTCAAATCTCCTTTCTGAACAACTGAACTCAGGTAAAAATCACATAGATCAGGCGTATCCGCAATGTTGCAAAGCACTCTGAAAACTTTGGCATCATCATGCACCTGTTTATTAAGACCTCTTATTGAAGTGGCAGCTATAACAAGATCCTTCCGATTAAGATCGGATTTCTGATACTCCCTTTGTTCTAACTTTAGTAATGGAAATTCAAGTGCGAGTGTGCGGATTTCATCTTTTATTTCAGGTGCAACTAAAGTTACCTGTGCTTTCTGACAATTTTTATATATCGCAGACACCTTTTCCAGTCCGACAAAACCACCACCAACCACAAGCACCTGCAAGTGTTCCAACTTAAAAAAAACAGGAAAGAGTTGATTCCCTTTCCTGTCATTTGATTCTTTATGATTCAGATTTTCCAAATCTTAATAAGATTACCAGTTAAATAATTTCCTATAAAACTCTTTGGTTTCCGGTCTCATTCCGCCTTTGACATCCTCAAGTCTTTCCTTTTCCTGAAATATGAATTCATTTACATAATCCGGATGCAGATCTACTACTTTACCTATCACAATTACAGCAGGAGAAGATAACTTTAACTCATCAACTACATCAACGATGGTATCAACAGTACCCAGGCCGATCTTTTCATCAGGCATGGTTCCGTTCTGAATGACAGCCACAGGTATATCTCCTTTATTTTGTTCCTGAAAGATAGAAACAATTTCTTTTAGTTTTGTCATCCCCATAAGAATGACAACTGTAGCATTAGAACGAGCAGCTATTTCAATATCAGAAGACAATTCATGATTTCTTGTAGTACCGGTAAGTACCCAGAAGCTATCATTAACACCTCTTCTTGTAAGCGGAATTCCCTGCAACTCCGGCACAGCAATAGAGCTAGAAATACCAGGAATTACAGTTGTAGGAATATCAAAGGACTGCGCATACACAAGCTCTTCATGACCACGTCCAAAGATAAAAGGATCCCCTCCTTTTAATCGCACAACATGACCATATTTCAAAGCATGATCAACAATCAGTTTGTTTATATCTTCCTGAGGAAACTGACATACACCTTTCTTCTTTCCGACAAATACTTTTGGAGTATTTGCAGGAATATGATTAAGTATGTCAGGGTGAATTAGTGCGTCATACAAGACTACATCAGCTTCAGAAAGGGCTTTTATCCCCTTCAGTGTTATCAGCTCCGGATCTCCAGGACCAGCTCCGACTAATGTTAATCTTGCACTTTTCATATTTATTATATTACCCGTTTACCAATAACTTTTGCGCTCTGTATGCTCTTACCTTTGATAAAAAATCTGTAACTTCAGAAAGATAAACTTTAGCAAATTCTTGAGTCGGCTCTTGTTCACTCATCTTTAGGACAAGCTTCTCGAATGAACCTCCGTCTAATTGCAATGCACCTTTAGCAATAAAGTGTGTATCGAAATCTTTCACGATCCCAATATGTGTATTGCAATTGATATTTTCTGAAGTTAACAGTGCTTTTGCTCCACTAACAAAAGTAACATATGACTGATAGATACTGTCAGCATAAGCACCTTTGTCATAAGCTCTTTTTGCCCACTTCAATTTATCTTCTGTTTCTTGTATCAGAGTACCAACAAGGTCAAGCATTACACCGGCACATTCACCAACTCCGACCTCAGTCACATATTTTTCAGTATGCCCCCAATCAATGTAGTCAAGCTCTGTAAGCGTAGACAACTCAGCCAGAGGTTTTAATTTCTTATAGAAATAAGTTTTATCTGCAGCAATTTGTCTTCTGTAATAATCATTGAAGTACTCTCCTTCAAATCCAAATTCATCATAATCTGCAAGGATTACTCTGACAGCATCAGGACATCTTTTGGTAGGTAGTTTTACAACTTTATCCGCTATACTTCCTGTTCCATCTGGCTCGATTCCACCACCCAGAAGCAATTGCATTGCTGGCAATACATAGTTTCCATTTTTAATGGACATACCATGAAAACCTATATTCGCAATTGTATGCTGACCGCAAGCGTTCATACAACCGCTGATTTTAATCTTGATATTTTTATTGAAGATAAGATCAGGAAACTCCTCTTTCATCATTCTTTCAAGTTCACCTGAAATCCCTGTACTACTGCTGATTGCCAGATTACACGTGTCTGTACCAGGGCATGCGGTAATATCTACAGTACTATCAAATCCGGGATCTGCAAGGCCAAGTTTATCCAACTCATTAAACAAACCTGTCAAAGCTTCTTTTCTGACAAATTTCAATAACCAGCCTTGATTTACTGTAATTCTGATATCATCAGAAGCATATTTTTGTACTATGGCTGCAAATTCTCTTGCAGTATCTGTTGGCATATCACCAAGGAACTGCTTTACATTTACGCCATAAAATCCTTTTTGCTTTTGTTCGAAAACATTGGTCTTTAACCAGTTTTCATATTTTTGTTGATCTGAAGGAGCTGTGGTCGGATAAGCTCTCTCAGGACCAGGAATAGTAGATTCTACCGCATCTCTGTCAACTATAAATGACTTGCATTTTATAGCTTTCTTTTCTCCTTCTACCAGTTTCATGAAAGCTTCAAACCCAATGCCGTTTACAAGATATTTCAAACGAGCTTTATGCCTTTTACTTCTTTCACCATGTCTGTCAAACACTCTGATTACCGTTTCGATGAATGGAATCATCTGATCTTCCGGTAAGAATTCATGAGCAACATGGGCCAGGAAAGGCTGAGCACCAAGCCCTCCTCCTAAGAATACTTTAAACCCTCTGATTTCTTTTCCATTTTCAGTTTTCACTCTTGGCACAAAACCAAGATCGTGCATAAAACCAAATGCAGAATCTTTATCGCTGCTAGAAAAAGACATCTTAAATTTTCTTCCCATTTCCTGACAAACCGGATTCCTCAGGAAAAACTTAAATGCAGCATGAGCATATGGAGTTACATCAAACAACTCATCCGGATCAATTCCAGCTTCAGAAGAAGCAGTAATATTACGAACTGTATTTCCACAAGCCTCTCTCAAAGTAACACCAACCTCTTCCAGTTCTGCCCATACTTTGGGCGAATTTTCCAGCTTCACAAAGTGAATCTGAATATCCTGACGCGTTGTCAAATGCAGATTGTGAGCTGCATAACGGTCCGAAATATCTGCAATTCTAACTAACTGTAAAGGTGAAACTTTTCCGAAAGGAAGTTTTATACGAATCATCTGAACACCTTCCTGACGCTGACCATATACACCTCTTGCCAAACGGAAAGCTCTGAATTTATCCTGATCCATTTCAAGATTTCTGAATGACTGGATCTTGGTTTGCAATTCCAGAATATCCTCTTTAGCTTCAGGATTAATCTTGTCTAATAATTCTTTGTTTACTTGTAATTCTGTGCTCATTTACAAAATTAGTTAAGCTCCGCAGAGCAGGGTTTGTATTCTAAAGTTAAGAAATTCCCTCCTTAAAAAGTTCCCTCTAAGAAGGTATAATTCAAAAATAGCAAAAATTTTTAAAAAAAGCCTATCAACAAAATAAAATTTTGAAAAAAATCCAACAAACTAACTATTTCAAAATTTTATTTGGCAATAATTATAAAAAGAAAAATTTTATTTATAATTTTGACCCCTTAACAGATAAACATCAGGATATAATTTAATTTTGAAGCATGCTTATTAAACTAGACAGACGTAATGATGCTTACCATTTTGAAGCGTCCAACGAACAGGGAAACCAGGTAAACATTGATGCTTCTCCGGCTATTGGAGGGCAAAACCTGGGTGCAAGACCAATGGAATTACTCCTTATGGGATTAGGAGGTTGCAGTGCCATTGATGTTTTATCAATTCTAAAAAAACAAAGAGTAGAAGTTGCTGATTTCAAAATTGAAATCAACGGAGAAAGGGAGCCGGAAGCTGTCCCTTCTTTATTTCAGGACATCCATATCAAATTCATAGTAAAAGGGCCTGTTGACACTTCCAAAGTTGAAAAAGCTATTGTGTTGTCTCTTGACAAATATTGTTCAGTAGCCAAAACCCTTGAAAAAACGGCCAAAATTACCTGGTCGCTTGATGTAATCTAGAACCCGAGAAATCTTAATTAATCACTATAATATTAAATTGAATGGAGCAGCAATTTGATCATTTTGAAACCAACGCGATTAGAAATCAGATGGAGAGATCTTATAACAGGGAGCATACTGCCCCTATTTATATGACCTCCAGTTTTGTATTTGATGACGCAGAGCAGGCACGTGCACTTTTTGCAGACGAATATCCTGGCAATATATATACACGTTTTTCCAATCCGAATAACAGTGAATTTATTGAAAAAATCTGCCAGATGGAAGGCGCTGAAGATGGCTTTGCCCTTGCATCCGGAATGTCCGCAGTATTTACCAGCATGGCTGCTTTCTTGAAATCTGGTGATCATATTCTAGTTTCCAGATCTGTTTTCGGATCTACCATTCAAATTCTTACCAACATTTTTACAAGGTGGGGAATCACTCACACATTTGCTGATATAGATAAGCCAGAGACCTGGGAAGGTTTAATACAAAAAAACACCAAAATGATTATGGTGGAAACTCCTTCTAATCCTGCGCTTGATCTGATAGATCTGGAGTGGCTGGGCAAACTTGCTAACAAACACAACGTTATTCTTAATGTTGACAATTGTTTTGCTACACCTTATCTACAACAGCCTCTAAAGTGGGGAGCTCATATTGTCAACCACTCAGCTACAAAGTTTATAGACGGACAAGGAAGAGCAATCGGAGGTATCATTGTCGGAAGCAAAGAATTAATCAAAGAAGTACGATTCTTCAGCAGACATACAGGACCAGCTTTATCACCATTCAATGCCTGGATCTTCTCTAAAAGCCTTGAAACTTTAGCAGTAAGAATGGACAGACACTGCGACAATGCATTAAAACTAGCCCAGTATCTTGAAAACCATCCTGAGATAGAATCTGTAAAATATCCTTTCTTAAAAAGCCATCCTCAACACGCACTTGCTAAAAAACAAATGAAAGCTGGCGGTGGAATAGTTACTTTCATTATAAAAGGTGGAGTGGAAAGAGGAAGAGAATTCCTTAATTCATGTATAATGGCAACAAACAGCGCTAACCTTGGTGATTCAAGAACCATTACAACACACCCAGCCTCTACCACACATTCCAAGCTGACTGAACAGGACAGACTTGCAGTGGGCATTCTTCCTGGATTAATAAGAGTTTCTGTCGGCCTTGAAAACATTGAAGATATTATCAAAGATATAGAACAAGCTCTTGAGAAATCTAAAGCGAGTGTAGCAATAAATAACTAATTTTATCTAATGACAATTTAACAAGGAAGGTTAACGCCTTCCTTGTTTTTTTTACCTACCACCAATTAATTCTAAAACTTTTTCTATCCTAGGCCGTATTAAATTTCTCTTTCCAAAAAATTCACCAGGCAATAAACGCCGAATTTTATTCAGAATAATCTGGAATTATTTCCAGAAAGCGAAGGTTTAAGTGATTAATCCTTCTTTTATAAATCATTAAAGTATGCACAAAAAGCAATTAAGAATTTTCATTCTTGCAGCCGTAATTATAACATCCGCTCTGATTTTATTTTTTTTATTAACAATAAACAGATCGAACAACGAAATTGAAGCACTTAAAGAAGAGCAAAGGATTGATACAATAGAGCAACTCCCCCCTCCTGCTCCTGTTATCCAATACGGAATGAATATAGATTCTTTATCTATCATAGAAGATAAGGTAAAGAAGAATGAAAATTTCACTTCAATACTACAAAAGTATAATGTATCTAAAGATGTAATCAATCAGCTGATAACAGAATCAAAAGACAAATTCAAAGTAAGTAAAATACAGGCTGGTAAATCCTATGAAGTATTAAGATCTAAAAAAGACTCTGTCGCCAGAGGATTCATTTATTATGGAGATCCTACTCAGACTATCGTATTTAAAACTACTCCCCTAGAAGTATTGGTCGATCAGAAAGCTACTGATACCATAGAAAGAAGAACAGGAGGTATTATCACAAGTTCGCTTTACGAAACGCTTCAACAAATGAACGCTCCAGCTGTGCTGGCATATGAGCTTTCTAAAATTTTTGCAAGAAAAGTCGACTTCTTTAAAATACAACAAGGAGATAACTTCAAAATCATATTTGATGAAGTAACACTGGAAGGACAACCTCTTAATGTAAAGAGAATCCAATCTGTTTGTTTCGAACACGACAATAAAAAATATTATGCTTTTAACTTCGGCAAGAACGGCAAAGATGCCTTCTATGATGAGGAAGGTAATAGTCTCCAACAAGGTGGATTTTTAAAATCACCATTAAAATTCTTTCGAATAAGCTCCAAGTTTACTAAAAGAAGATTTCATCCGGTACAAAAAGTGTTCAAAGCTCACTTAGGAACTGATTATGCCGCACCTACAGGAACCCCAATAATGTCCGTAGCCGACGGAGTCGTTACCGAATCCAGGTTTGCAGTATTCAATGGGAACTATGTTAAAGTAAAACATAATAAAACTCATACAACTCAATACCTTCACATGTCACGCATAGCAAAGGGGATGAAACCAGGAACAAAAGTAAAACAGGGACAGGTAATAGGTTATGTTGGTAGTACAGGACTAGCAAGTGGACCACACGTATGTTTCCGCTTTTGGGAAAATGGAAAGCAAATAGATGGTACAAAAGTTAAAACCATTAAAGGGGATCCGGTGAAAAAATCTGACATGAAACAGTTCAAAGCCCTTAAGGAAGAAATGCTTGCCGGCCTGGATGATATAAGTGTAACAGGAGAGCCACAGGCCAAGGCCACTGACAAATCACAAAATCAATTTTCGAAATAAGCTTTTTTGCCTTAATTTGGCCGTATGGATAAAAGAGTTTCATACGGCCTTATTTCAGGCTCAGCAGCAGGCATCTGGCTTGTTGTTTATTACGAATATTTATATCAAATATCACTATCTTTTAGTATTGTAGCATACCTGATTCTCGCTGCTGGTATTTACTTAGGCTCGAAAAAAGCGAAAGAATCAATTTACAATGGTAAAATTTCTTTTAGCCAGTCTGTAATGGCAGGTGTTATAATTTCATTTTTTGCCGGATTATCCTGGGGGTTATTTTCTTATGCTTATGCTAAATGGATCAATCCTGATCTTGGAGATTTTTTCGTAAAAGAGACCATTTCCAGCATGCAAAAAAGCGGCTTAAAACCTGATGAAATTGCAAAACAGGTCGAAAACATAAAAAAAGGGTTTTCACCTGGACAACAATTATTTACCACCGCCTTTTTTACTACCCTAATTGGTCTGATGATTTCACTTGTAGTATCTATCATTATAAGAAATAGAGACCCGCACTACCCTTCAATGCCTGACAATCAGGATAAAAATAAGTCTGATAATGACCCTACCAATGATATTAACTTAAAAGAGGTTAAATAATTGAACCAAAAAGGCTCAAGGTTTCTCTGAATCATAAAATTTTATTAAACAGATTCGTTTATAATAGCGTAATTGCTTCTGGCACAAAACTTGAAAAATAAACCCAAGAACTGTATCCTAAACATATGAACTCCTTAAAAACCTTTGCTTCAATACTTCTAATTTCCGGTTCAACCTTATCATTTGGTCAGATAAATATTGGCGGGGTAAAAGTAAATGTACCGACCAGCCTTCCCACCTCAAACAGTGCAGTTTCAGAAACGGAAATTATTAATGGCCTAAAAGAAGCTTTAACACTTGGATCAAAAACCGCTTCTCAAAATCTCAACAAACTTGATGGTTTTTATAAAAACCCAAAGGTTAAAATTCCTTTTCCAGAAGATTGTCAAAAGGTAGCTACTGAATTGCGTAAGCTTGGTTATGGCAAAAAAGTAGATGAATTTGAGCTTACGCTTAACAGAGCCGCAGAAGATGCTTCCAAAGAAGCTGCAACTATTTTCGCAAATTCCATTAAGCAAATGACTCTTACTGATGCCAAGAACATACTGACCGGCCCGGATACTGCTGCTACTGGATATTTAAGAAAAACGACCAATTCTTCTTTATATAGTGCATTTGCTCCACATATCACCACTGCACTCAATAAAACGACTGCAACAAAAAAGTGGAAAGAACTTACAACGCTTTACAATAAGCTTCCACTGGTAAAAAAGGTAGATACAGACCTGACCAGATATACTACTAATAAAGCCTTAAAAGGCCTATTCTTACTTGTTGCGGATGAAGAAACTAAAATCAGAAAAGACCCGGCAGCTAGGGTAACGGATTTGCTTAAAAAAGTATTTGGAAGTTAAAACTTTCCTCCTTATATAACAAAAAGAGGCTGATTTATAAAATCTGCCTCTTTTTTATTTTCTATATCTAGTATTTAGAATAAGAAAGCTTAATTAGCTAAAAAAGCTTCCGCTTCTTTTCTTATCAGGTCTTTATTCTGGCCATTGCTTACTCCCTGGGAAATTTTTCTTACCAACACCCCGACAACTGCTTTTCTGAAGCCAAGTCGTTCTGCCATATCTACACAAAAATCAAGTTCATGATCATCCACTATGCCGTCGCTAACCATTAGCTGAACAAGATCATAGATCTGATCAAATCTTTCATAATCACTTGCAGGGAGACGGAAATCGAAATCCGGAACTTCTTCGATAAGCTCTGCAATGAAATAATCTTTCAAGCCATATTTAAGCCCTATTCTAAAAATTAAATCTCTTTCAACTTCATTCAACTTTCCATCTACTTTGGCGAGAAAAACCAGGTTTCTCAAATGCTGTTTAAACTTTTTATCTTTTTTTGACTCGAATAGAGAGAACATAGCTTTATTTGTGTTTTTAAGGTTAATGAATTTTCAATATTATTCTGCCAAAAAGTACCCCCCTAAGGCTATCATGTGCAAAAAACAACTTATAGAAAATGACTATAAATCCATGATTTTGTTCGGGAAACTAAAATAAAAACTTTCGAAGAATAATTTTACTTTTTCCTATACGAGTAAAAATAAAAAAAAGTAACTCAGGGAGTTACTTTTTTAAGCTTTTTTTTCAAAATTTATTTTTTTAACCAGGATACCTTGTACAAATCGCTCCTTCTGTTTTGCAAATTCCGAACAGTTCCGGACGTTCTGATCTTTTTCAAGAGGTCAGTATCCAAATCGACTACCAGCGTTGTTTCCGAATTTGTTGTCGCTTCCGCTATAATGGCATCATGCGGAAATGAGAAATCTGAAGGTGAAAATACGGCCGATTGAGCATATTGAATATCCATATTTTCAACACCCGGAAGGTTTCCAACACTTCCTGAAATAGCAACATAACACTCATTTTCAATTGCTCTGGCCTGAGCACAACGGCTCACTCTAAGAAAGGAATTCTTGGTATCTGTCCAGAACGGAACAAAAAGAATATTAATACCTTCTTCAGCCAATATTCTTGACAGCTCCGGAAACTCAACATCATAACAGATCAATATTCCGACTTTCCCTGCATCTGTTTCGAATACTTTCAATTCATTTCCGCCTTTCATTCCCCAATAGCTGGCTTCGTCTGGAGTGACGTGCAGCTTATACTGCACATCCCAGGTCCCGTCTCTTTTACATAAATAAGAAACATTGTATAAACCATCTTCCTGGAGGAGGGGCATACTACCGGCAATGATATTTATATTGTAAGAAAGAGCAAAACTAACGAGTTTATCCCTTACAGCTTCTGTGTAACCAGCAAGCACCCTAACTGCATCTGCAGCGCTGTCTTTATTTGCCTGAGCCATTAAAGGAGCATTGAAAAACTCTGGGAATATTACAAAATCAGCTTTATAGCCTGAAACTGTATCTACAAAGAACTCCATATTTTGCATTAGATCGTTAAAATCTTTAAGCGGACGCATCATCCATTGTACTACCCCTACCCTTACAATTGATTTCTGACCGCCAAAGAGTTTATTATCTGTAGGTTCATAATACACATTGATCCATTCTAATAAGGTTGCATAGGATTTCGAATCAATGTCATCCGGAAGGTAATTCACCATTACTTTACGAACGTGAAAATCATTAGCCATCTGGAAGGTCAAAATGGGGTCAACGATTTCCTTATTTTTTACCTTATCTATATATTCCTTAGGACTAAGTTTTTTGGAAATTTTCTTATATCCAGGAATACGTCCTCCGGCAATGATAGCACGCAAATTCAATTTTTCACATAGCTCTTTTCTCGCATCATAAAGCCTTCTACCCAACCTCAATCCTTGATATTCCGGATGAACAAAAACATCTATACCATAAAGAGTATCTCCATCCGGATCATGTGTGGTGAGCATTCCATTGCCAGTAATCTGCTTATAAGTATGATTATCACCATATTTAGCATAATCTACAATAAGACTGAATGCAGCTGCTACAAGCTTTCCATTGTCTTCAATTCCAATCTGCCCTTCTGGAAAGTGTTTCAGCATTGACTTGAGCTCAGTTTTAGTCCAAGCGCCGCCTGCATTGGAATATACCAACTCCATTATTTCCTTAATCTGCTCAAAATCATCTAATGTGATATTCCTAAGGTGAAGTCTGTGCTGCTCTATTTGTTCTTTTTTTCCTCTTGGGGATTTTGCCTTTTCTTTGGACATAAAACGGGGACTATAAAATACCTTTGATCAATCTGAAATATGGGAATTAAGTTCCCTTTTCAAAGTTATCCAAAAGTTATAAGTATTAAGTGATAAGTTTTAAGAGATTTCTAAAAAAGTACTTTGGGGGAAGAATTTCAAATGATTAAAAATCTTAAAGAGGCAATATTTTTATTCAGCTCAAGCTAGAAAGAATCAGATCTTTCCCCCCTTCACTTAAAACTTATTACTTACAACTTATTTCAGTCGCAAAGCTCAATCTGATCGCACTGATAATAATGAGAAGCAATCTTGATTGCACGGTTATTGGAATATTCTATTCGGATACATCCATATGTTGAGGGATAAAAATCTATATCGGGTCTATCTTCCCTGTATTTCGTCTCGGCAGGGCTTCCCAATAGTTGACGAATTTCCTTTCTATTTTTTTCAAATATTTTTCCTGCTACTTCCCCTTTAAATGCTTTATTTACTTCCACAAAATCCCAATAGGTGTAATATGTAAATCCCAATCCTTCATAAAATATTGCCCCCCCGCATGAATGATTGCTGCCATCGGCAATAACAGATGTATAGCAGGGAAACCATTCTTTTATGTCATTCTGGGATAAATCGGGTTTCACTCCATTTATTTCACCCAGATGAATATCATAAGTCAATTGTTTGCATTCAATATGGGTAGAAGCGGTCTTCTGAATACCTTTGCATGAAAAAAAATTAATAACAAAAAGCTGTAGTAGTATTAAAAATATTCTATTCATAAGCCTTCAATTTAGATTACCGGACAAGTATCCCCTACCTTTCCTATTCAATATCCATTAGACTGGTCCAATATTTGTCAGAAAGAAACAACAATTCTTCCGGATCCATCTGTCTGAAATCCTCATCAAAAACAATGATATCTGATGCTGAAAAGTATAAATTTCCACCAAATCCAAGTGCTGTGCAATTAACATACACCTTTAAATCAGTTTCATTTACAGGTTCCAGGCCAAGTAATTCTAAAAGAAGATTACTAAGATAAGCTGGATCGTCAACGATTTTATCTTCATCGTCCCAATACCTGAGATGCAATCCACTACAGGATTTCAGAACACAGTAAAAATATTGAAAAGTGCTATTTACTTCCTGAGCCAAAAATCTGCATTCCAGTTTAATATTCAGGTCTGAACCTGAAAAGCTCATCTCTTCTATTACTCCTTCCTGAAAACTATCCAGTACGTTCTTTATTTTCTTCTGATTCATCTGGTCTTTTGTAAAAAGTTAGTTTCTCTTTACTTTAATTTCAAAAACAAAAGTTCTTGCCTTCTTTAAATCAAGAAAACTGTCTTCTCCTGATAAAGTTAAAGGCAATTGTTTCATTTTTTCTCCATCAGGTCCCAAAGGAGTTATCTTCAAATTCTTCAGTCCTTTAAAAATAACTTCACCATCTGCAACTTGAGCCAAAACAGGAGCATTACCTGGCTCTTCAAGCGCAGTTCTGGTTTCGTTAAATTTCTGACCTTTCATTTTACAGGTTGTTGTAACTACAAGATAAAAATTTTCTGAAACTGAAAGCGGTAAAGTATCTCTGGATACAAGCATTACACTCGCCCATTTATTCTTCATTTTCACCTTCAGCATTGGTAAGTCAAATATTTCTCCGCTTAACTTCCCAACAACTCCCTGCACTCTAGGAGTATTAACTTTAAGAATTCCTTTCTGGTAATCCAAAACAAGTTCTTTGGTTTCACTTGTGATTATTTTATTGGCCTTATCATAAAACCCAATATATTTTGAAGGATCATTTCCCGTGACTGCGCTATCTGACTTTGCTACTCTTGTGATATAAGGAAGATGGTAATTTTTATCTATATAGTCCGAATAAGAAGGTAAGTCATAAATTAACTTTTCATTTACTGCATCAATTACAATTCCAGGAGCAGTTTTAACATCACTTCTAAGGAAAACAGGCGCCGCTACTACCCATTGCGATAAGTGCTCCGGCATTTTGGAAAGTGTAAAAGGAGTGATTCGGTCCTTTCCCACAGGCGTAGCATCAAAATCAAACTGAATAATACCGTCAAGCCCCTGCAAGCTTCCATATGCAGAAATATAAGGAAGTGCATCCAGTGTATATTCATTAGGATAACATGCATTAAACTCTGTTACTATAGTTGGTTTGTTATACCATTTATATTTGGTAATTGCAGCAATGGAGCCTTTATCAGGATTCTTCAATAATGAGGTATTATTAACAGGAGCATATAATATTCTATTCCAGTTATTGTTGATTTTCCATAACTGAGGATGATCCCAATAGTCATTGGTTATAATCAGATCCATACCTTGATTATCCTTCGAATAAGCTAGAATTGGTGTAGGAAAATTACTACCGGCTAATAAATACTTTACTCCCAGAGACCTCATCAGCCGGTACATTTCATTGTAATAATCTTTTTCTATGGAAGAAAGAAAACGCAAACTGGCCTCTGTATTTCCTTTTTCCTTTTCTTTAAGTACCGGCGAAATGTTTGTACTGTAATCCAGATCAAAAACGGAAAGCTTTCCCTGATTTCCTTTAGCCAGAAACTGTTGCTGAAGTTCTTTTCTATAATGAGGAGTCAGAATATCACCTCCAAAATGAACAAATACAGACGATTCATTAATGAATTCAGAAGCAATGATTGCTGGTTCTTCGCTGCACAAAAGCTTTGTGTATGCGTTCTTATGACTTAAAAGTTGTCGGATATATTCTTTTTGAAGTTCTATAACCTTTGGATCGAAGTAAGCAACTTGTTTCCCTCCCAAATCAGGAAGGCGATTAGCTACTCCATCCTCTTCTGTAAAATCTCTGTGAACAAGGAGATCCAGAAAGATATAAATACCTTTCTTTTTCAGTGCGTAAATCAGGTAATCTAATTTATTGAGACTTTCTTTCGATAGTTGCTTGCTGTTTCCAACGTTTCCAAAAATATTGGGAACTGACCAGGGCGCATCCATATGGTGAAGTCGAACAAGGTTGCATCCCATTTTAGATAGTCGCATGGCAAGTGAGTCTGCCGTTTCCCTCTCAGGAAAACAAGAACCTGCAACAAGGTTTACGCCCCAGAAACGGGCCACTGTTCCATCCGAAAATGCCAGTTTTCCATTTTGTACTTTAATAAAACCATGTTTTCCGGCAGGTGCATCCAATAAGGAAGACCAATCTGCATAATGGCCAGCTTTGGATAGTGCCGGCTTCAAATCATACCATTCACCTTCATCTGCAGGGCCTGTGAGATTTTCTTTTTTCAGAGCTTCACCGGATCTTCCTAAAAGGCTTACCTGAATATCATCAAAAAAAGCAGTACCGGTACAATTCCCCAAAACAGCCTGAACTTTAACCTTTTTTGCTCCTGCAGGAATATTGTAGCTTTGCTGATAAAGAGTCCACTTCGTAGAGCCCTCTGCCTGACCTGTTACCGAAGGATAACCACCTGTCAAAGTACCATTCTCATCCAGAAACTCAACTGAAATTCTGGCCATTTCCCAGGCTTCTTTTCCTTTTACAACATTTTCTGTCTTCATCCAGCCTGAGATTTCAGCTGTTGAAGCTCCTTCTGAAATCAATATAGTCTGGTCGGCACCGCTCCACTTGGGGCTATCAAGATGAACTTTCAAAGAATAATTACCAGATTTCCCTTCATTAATTACTTCCCCTCCCCACATATTCCAGCCTTTTGTTTGATTTTCAAAACTGCTGTTGGTAAGCAGATTTTCAGAAGGTTCCTGACCAAGGGCTATTGAAATACCTATAAAAATATGGCATATAAAGACAAAAACAGGTCTTTTCATCGATTTAGATTTTGCTAAAAATAAACAATAAATCTTAAAAAAACAGGAATTCAATTTTCAAGAAAAACTCAATACTTAACTAAGTGAGCAGATAAAGGTTAATAATATACAGAGGTGTGATGGAAACAATTAAAGAATAATAAACTGAGGAATTAATTTTTTAAGAGAGATGGGAAAGACCATAATAATATCCAACCGGCTTCCGGTGAGTATCCAGAAAAAGGAGGATGGATTGTCATATACTCCAAGCGCAGGTGGACTTGCAACTGGACTTGGATCAATTTATAAATCGGGCGACAATGTTTGGTTAGGTTGGCCAGGGTTATATGTGACCAATGACAATGAAAAAGAGGAAATAACATACAACCTGAAAAATGAAAACATGGCTCCGGTCTTTCTAACCAAGGAGGAGATTGAAAAGTTTTATGAGGGTTTCAGCAATACGACCTTGTGGCCATTGTTTCACTATTTTCCTTCCTACACTTCATTTGACGAAGGTTATTGGGAGACATACAAACTTGTGAACCAGATATTCTGTGATGAAACATTAAAGTATGCGAACAATGATGACATTATCTGGATTCATGATTATCAGCTTCTGCTTTTACCTAATATGATAAGAGAAAAGCTGCCTGATGCTACCATTGGCTTTTTTCAGCATATCCCTTTTCCCTCATTTGAGATCTTCAGGAACCTGCCCTGGAGAAAGGAACTTCTAGAAGGTATGCTTGGGTCTGATCTTATTGGGTTCCACACCTACGATGATGTCCGGCATTTTCTAAGTTCTGTAAATAGGCTTGTGGGCCTTGACAATAAAATGGGTGAACTGAGAGTAGAGGAAAGAATATGTATGGTAGATTCTTTTCCGATGGGCATTGATTATGAGAAATTTGATAAAGCCGCCAGATCAGAAAACACTGCTAAGGAAATCGCTTCTTATGATGAGTTTCTTGGAGACACCAAAACTATTGTTTCAATTGACAGGCTGGATTATTCAAAAGGCATTCCTGACAGGCTTCTGGCATTTGATCTCTTTCTGGAAAATTATCCTGAATATAAAGGTCAGGTAACTTTACTCATGATAGTTGTTCCAAGCCGTGATCAGGTAGAACTCTATAAACAACTAAAGGTTGAAATAGATGAACTGGTTGGAAGGATCAATGGTAAACACGGAAAAATAGATTGGACGCCGATAAGATATTTCTATAGATCCTTCCCCTTCACTTCCTTATCTGCAATGTACAGATTATCCGACATTGCATTGGTAACACCTCTCAGAGACGGGATGAACCTTGTTTGCAAAGAATATATAGCCAGCAAAATTGACCAGACCGGGGTGCTGATATTAAGTGAAATGGCCGGAGCGGCAAAAGAGCTTTCTGATGCTTTGATTATTAATCCTAATAATCTTCCTGAAATGGCAGATGCTATATACAAAGCATTGACAATGTCTGAAGAGGAACAAATAAGAAGAATGGATGAGCTGCAGTCAGTTGTAAAAAGGTATGACATTCACAATTGGGTACAGCTGTTTATGAGAAGTCTGGATGTGGTAAAAGAAAAACAACACGAAATGTCTGTAAAACAATTAAGCAATCAATCAAAACTTGAACTGATTGAAGATTATAAAAAGGCCGAGAAAAGGATACTTTTTCTTGACTATGATGGCACGCTTGTTCCATTTAAACAAAATCCTAAACAAGCAAGACCCGACAAAGAATTGTATGGGATACTTGAAGATCTTTCTTCCGATCCCAAGAATAAGATTGTAATCATAAGTGGAAGAGATAGGGATACTCTTGATGACTGGTTTGGGAAATTAAGTATAGACCTGATCGCTGAACATGGAGTATGGCTCAGAGAAGGTCGTCCTTACTGGAGTATGATTGATTATTTGACGGATGAATGGAAGGCAGAAATTTCTCCTATATTAGAAATGTTTGTAGCCAGAACTCCTGGTTCCTTCATTGAAACTAAAGGGTATTCACTCGTATGGCATTATAGAAAGTCTGATCCTGCATTAGGTGAATTAAGATCCAGAGAACTTGTAAGTCACTTGCAATTCATTACCACGAACATGAATATCAAAGTGCTTGAAGGTAACAAGGTGGTGGAAGTAAAAAATGCCGGAATCAATAAAGGTAAAGCAGCTTTAAGATGGCTGAATGAATCTTTCAACTTTATCTTAGCCGCCGGAGATGATTGGACAGATGAAGACACCTTCAATGCTATGCCTGATTCTGCATATACATTAAAGATAGGTAATACTCCTACTTCGGCAAGGTACAATCTTCACGAGTGTGGCCCCGACTATTGCACTGAAATGAGAAGTCTGCTTATTACACTTGCTCAAGAAGGGCACCAGATAAGAAGGAAAGTTTTAAGTAATAAAGCTGAAAGCTGATAGTATAACAAAAAAGAGGCTTATGCCTCTTTTTTTTCTTATAACTTATTACTTATTACTTACAACTTTCACAGGAATGTAGGTAAATCCAGTTTCTTCGCAATTTTAAATGCCGCGTTCAGTTGCCCTACATGGCTATATGCCTGAGGGAAATTCCCCCACTGACTTCCAGAACTGGCTTCAACATCTTCACTTAGTAATCCAAGGTGATTTTGAAATCTCAAAAGCTTTTCAAACTCCTTGATAGCATCCTCTGTACGCCCTACCATTGCCAGTGCTTCCACATACCAATAAGCACAGATCAAAAAGGTAGATTCCGGAGTTCCAAAATCATCTTCATGCTTATATCTGAAAAACAGTCCTTCATCAGTCTTAAGTCCTTCCTCCAGTGCTATCAAATGTTTTCTAGCTCTATCCGAATTAGGATCCAGATATCTCATTGTGATCAACTGAAGACAGGAAGCATCCAAATTCTTTCCTCCGACAGCCTGAGTGTATACTTCTCTTTCAGGGTCGTAACAAGCCTCTATCTGTTTTATGGCAAGCTCTTTAAGGATAGTTGCCTTTCTTATGATCTCTTCGTTCTTGAAGTATTTTCCAATCTTAAGAGCAGAACAAGCTCCTGCCCAATGGAATAAAAATGTATAACAATGCTGCTGTGCAATGTGCCTGAATTCCCAAAGACCTGCATCCGGTTCATACATGGTATCTTCAATTTTTCTCAATGTATGATTGATGAGTCGCTGAGAATAATACCTACCTCCTTCAGAGAATCTGGTATCAACATAGAGTGGCAATAAAGCCACAAGCACTTGCCCATATACGTCATTTTGAATATGGGTATAAGCATCATTCCCTACTCTGACTGGTTTATTATTTTCCCCATATCCATGTAAAGGTAACTCTTTTTCAATCAATGCCTTTCTACCAGTTATTGAATAAAGAGGCTGATACCTGTCAGTTTCATTGATTGTAATGTTTTCTATGTAATGAAAATATCTTTCCAATTCTTCAAAGTGACCAACGTTATGGAAAGCGTTCAGAATATAATAAGTATCTCTCAACCAGCAATAGCGATAGTCCCAGTTACGTGTAGTTCCGGGATATTCCGGTAAGCTGGTGGTACCAGCAGCTATAATAGCACCTGTATCTTCAAACTGGTGAATTTTCAGACATAACGCTGACCTGATAATTTGCTCCTGATAAAAAATTCCGATGCTGGTACTCTTCACCCAATTTTGCCAGTATTTTACTGTCTTCCAGAGAAAATCTTCCGCAGTTTCCTCCAGAGGGGCTTCCAGAGGAATACCGTAGGTAAGAATTATATATTTAGCTTCATTCAATACAAATGAACTTTCATCAGCAATAAAATTAAGAGCAATATTTGTGGTTAACCTGATTTGCTGGGACAGGCCCATAAACCTGATATGGCTACTTCCCTGATAAGCTTCAGGAACGAGCTCTCCATATTCACCAACAGGACGACAAGAAACTTTTACCCTTGGGGAACCTGACAATGGTTCTATTTTCCGCACCAGCATTAAGGGTTTAAAATTCCTTTCATACTGATAAAATCTGGGAGCAAAATCAGTTACCCTGAACCGGCCTTCTGAGCATTCAAAATCAGTCACGAGGACGTTAGTGTTTTCAATATACTTTTGGCTGGATACAAAATTTTCTTCGTGCGGGAGAATCGAAAATTTGCCACCTTTATCTTTATCCAAAAGTTCACCAAAAATAAAACTACTGTCAAACTGCGGCCAGCACATCCAGACAATATTTGCAGTTTTATCAATATGAGCCATAAATGCACAATTGCCTATAATGCCCATTTCGTAGGTATGCCTTTTCCCCATAAATTCTTTTTGACTCTGTGAAAAAATCTTTTTTTTGACTAACCTGAAATTCGCCATATGGTTTGAATCAATTTAATCTCCCTCCTAAACGCACTTACAAAATACCTTAACAATCAAAACTTTAACACAACAAAACTCCACATAAATTAAAATTTATTTACTTTTGATTTTATCAGGGGATATAGATATTGAAAATACCCTAGTTCCCATCCAAAAAATTCAATTATTTGAATTTAAAATTGTATTTTAGATACATTGATAGTACCTGGAATTCAAAATAAAAAATATACCTGGGAATTATCCCGCTCGTTTTAATAGATAAAAAATCACCTCTTATGCATAAGAATTATCTACTTTTTATTTTACTCTGTTTATTCTTTTTTCCGACAAATGCCCAAAACAAAAAGGAAAGTCCGGGCATTACCACAAACAAACGAGGCCGGAAAATTTTACAAAATACGATCAATATTAAATTAAAGCCTGGTGTATATGATTCGGTAAAGTCAGGAAAACTGAATTTACAACCTGAATTAAAAAAATTACTCAAGCAAGCCCAAATCGAGGAGGTGAAACCCATGTTTTCCGATCTTGATATTCAGCCTTCACACAAAAGAAAGTTCTGTTCAGGAATTGAAAGACTTCACACTATTAAATATTCTTCCAACTATACCATCGAAGATATCATAGAATTGTTAATGAAAACAGGCTATGTTGAATATGCTGAACCAGTGTTTGTGGAAGAATTGCTTTATATTCCCAATGACCCAAAAGCTCAACCCTATATCAATCAAAATGACACCAGTCTGTTTTATCTTTCTCGTATAAAAGCTTATGAAGCCTGGGATATACATAAAGGCGATACCAATACTGTAATTGGAATCATTGATACAGGGGTCAGACCAACACATGAGGATCTCAAAGACAATATAAAACTCAACTGGAACGACCCAATTGATAATGTTGACAACGACCAAGATGGTTACATTGATAATTTCATGGGATGGGACCTTGGAGACGGAGACAATAACCCCACTGCAGACGGCTCCCCACATGGAACTGAGGTATCATCCTTAGCCGCTGCCACTGGCGATAATGGCAAAGGTGGAATTGGTACTGGATTTAAATGCAAATTCTTACCGATAAAAGCCTCTCCCACAAATGCAGGAGGTGCCATAGCATATGGATATCAAGGCCTGGTATATGCTGCCAGACAAGGGTGCAAAGTTGCAAACCTTTCATGGGGAGGCACCGGAGAATACTCTCAGGCAACCCAAGATATTATTAATTATGCTGCATTAGAAAAAGATGTATTAGTCCTGGCTGCTGCCGGAAATACGAATAAAGAACAAGATTATTATCCCGCCTCTTATGACAATGTTTTAAGCGTTGCATCTTGTGACACCATATACTCTCCTTCTGCAGGAAAACTAATTGAAACTCGAAGACTTACTTATAGTACCAATGTAGATATTATCGCACAGGGAATTAATATTACCATAGCTTCCAATAGCGGGGATAACCAATACCTCAGAGATGGAGGAAGCTCCTTTTCAACTCCCATTGTTGCAGGAGCTGCAGCTTTGGTCAGATCCAAATTCCCGAATCTTTCGGCCATACAAGCCGCTGAACTAATCAGAGTAACAGCCGATGTAATGGATACATTCCCTGAAAACCTTGCTTTCCGAGGCAAAATGGGAAAAGGAAGATTAAATATGTACAGAGCCTTGACTGATTCTATTTCTCCTGCAATCAGGGTTGTCAACTATTCTTACAAAGGATTATATGGAACTTACACTTATGCAGGCGATACAGCTAAGCTCTCTGTTCAATTTAAGAATTATCTGAAACCGTCATCAGCAAACTTAGAAGTAAGTATATCCTGTGATGCATCTTTTGTACAGATCAAGGATAATAAAATTAATATCGGAGCACTTAATACACTCCAAACAATTGAGAAAAACGATGATGTATTTTCTTTAATAATAGATCAAAATACTCCAAATAATTCATTGGTAAAATTCAGATTGGACTTTAAAGACCCTTCTACAAGTTATATTGATTACCAGTATATCACCTTACTCATCAATCCCGATTTTCGAATTGTTGATACCAATCTTGTAAACTTGACTGTTGCTGGCAATGGAAGATTAGGACATAGTGATAAAGAAATGAAAAGAGGAGAAGGAATGATATTTAAAGGATCATCTATGATATATGAATCTGGTTTAATGATAGCAACAGATAAAAATACAGTATCCGATTGCGTTCGAACCGACCCATATAATACTGATGAAGACTTTGAAGCTACTAAATCAATATCATTTGTTAGGCCAATTCATTCTAATGAAGAAACCTACGCTGAGTTTCAAGACATAAGAACAGTTGGCACTAAAGTAAAAGTAAAGCAAAGAACTTATGCATGGAAAAATAGTCCAAATGATAGTTATATCATAGTAGAATATAATATTCAAAATGCTTCAGGTGTTACCATCGATTCCCTTTACACAGGGCTCTTTACTGATTGGGATATTAATGATTATGACTATAATAGAGCCGACTATGACTATACAGACAGTATTGGATATTGTTACAATACATTTCTTAACGGTCTTTATGGTGGAGTCGCTATTCTCACTAAAGATAAACCGGTCTGTTTTTCTATGGACAACGGAAATGTTGCTGGCACTATAAATCCAAATGATAGAGTAGACGGCTTCACCAGTCAGGAAAAATTCACAACATTATCCAAAGGTATTGGCCGAAAACAAGCTGGCGCAAGTGGCGCAGGATATGATGTATCACAAGTTGTCGGAGTTTCTTTGTACAATATAAAAAACGAAGAATCCCGAACTATTGCTTTTGCTTTTATCGCTGCCGAGAATCTATATGATTTAAAAATGAGCTCTAGAGCAGCAAGAAGTAAATATCATGAAATTAAGAAGAGCCCTTTACCAGTCGTACAAAACACCTATTCGTTTTGTAAAGGTGAACAGACTGATATAACAATAACCCCAACTAACGGTAGCACCTTTAATTTCTATAAATCTCCTGGACCTCCAAATCTATTATATACAGGTTCTGAATATCATATAAGTAATCTTTCCAAAACAGATACTATTTTCATAAGCAATGTTGACTCTCTGTTTGAAAGCAATCTTGCTAAAGTAGCTTTAAACTTCTATGAAAGAAGTCAGGCGGATTTTTCTGTAATTCCAGATACAGTAGTTGACATTAATTCCAGAGTATACTTCGTAGACCAAAGCTCAAATTCTGTCAACAGACTTTGGGATTTTGGGAACGGCAATACCTCTGCTGCGTCACTAGCTTCATTTACTTATGATACACCAGGAAACTTTGATGTAAAGCTGATTGCTGAAAATAATTACGGATGCAATGATACTGTTACAAAAACAATAAATGTAAGAGTAGCGACTTCTTTAAATGCCTCAAGTGAAGGACTTGTAAATATTTATCCTAACCCTGTAGAAAACAATTTAACTTTGAATTTAACCCAAGTAAACAATGCTTGCACCATTTCAATAGTGAATTTACTCGGTGAAGAAGTATTTACAGAATATCTGGATACGCAGGTCAGCAGCAAAGAAATTAATACATCTAACCTGACATCAGGTGTTTATTTTTTAAGAATTGTTTCAGGAAATATGACCTTGACAAAAAAATTCAATAAGCTATAAATACTAAAACAATTTTCATGATATTTAGCCTTCCACTGTTAAAGTTGGAGGCTTTTGTTTTTTAATTATGAAAATAGTTCAGGCAGAAATACTTACCATAGGAGATGAAATACTCTATGGGCAAATTACAGATACCAATTCTCAATGGATTAGTGAGCAACTCACTTCCATTGGAATAAAGGTTATCAGAAAAACATCTGTAGGTGATGAAGGAAGTGAAATGGTCAAAGCCATTCAGGAAGCTGAGCTTCGGGCAGATCTTATTATTATTACCGGAGGCCTTGGACCAACTTCCGACGATCTCACCAAGCCTGTTTTAACACAATACTTTAATACCAGGCTGGTCCTTCATGAAGAAGCATTAAAAGATCTTACTGCCTTTTTTGAAAGACGAGGCAGAGAGCTTACTGAGATAAACAGGCAACAGGCGTACCTGCCCGCAAGTTGCTCTATTATCAGAAACTTTTATGGCACTGCCCCTGGTATGTGGTTTGAAAGAAACGGAAAAGTTCTCATATCAATGCCTGGAGTGCCTTATGAGATGAAAGCAATGATAAGAGAACAGCTGATACTCAGGATAAGTTCTTATTTTAATCCTCCTGTTATCATTCACAAAATGATCCGTACTTCTGGCATAGGAGAATCATTTTTGGCTGAAAAAATCAAACAGTGGGAAGATAACCTACCCTCTTTCATCAAACTTGCTTACCTACCTTCTCTGGAAGGAGTCCGACTGAGGTTGACGGCCATTACAGACAAGGTCAATGAGTCTGCAACAGACAATCAGCTTGAAAACGAAAAAGAAAAACTGGTAAATCTTATTGATGAATATATTTATGGGTATGGAGAAGAAAATCATGAGCAGGCACTGGGGAAATTATTAATTAAACATAAGCTCAGTATCAGTGCGGCTGAAAGCTGCACTGGTGGACTGATATCATTCACTATCACATCTGTGCCGGGTAGTTCAGAATATTTTAAAGGCAGCATCGTTTCTTATAATAATGATGTTAAAATAAATGTACTTGGAGTAAAAAAAGAGACACTTGAAGAATATGGTGCTGTAAGTGAAGCTACAGTATTACAAATGGTTGAAGGAGTACAGAAAATCTTAAAAACCGATATAGCAGTTGCAACCACTGGAATAGCAGGTCCGGGAGGCGGATCAGTGGAAAAACCGGTAGGTACAATTTGGATAGCGGTAAGAATTGGAAATAAAACCAAAACCAAAAAGCTTCAATTAGGGAATATCCGCGAAAATAACATGAAAATGACGACCTATGCCGTTTTCAACCTGATCAGGGAAACTTTGCGGGAAAAGAATTGAGAAAACCTTCAAAAATATTAACTTTGACCGGATTTGAAGGTTTTGATTCGAAAACACTTAAGATCACTTTAACTTAACAGGCTAATAGTAAACAGCTTTTATGGCATTAGTAGAAATGGTGATGCCCAAAATGGGCGAAAGCATCATGGAGGGGACAATACTCCGTTGGTTGAAAAATGTGGGAGATAAAATTGAGCAGGATGAATCTGTTCTTGAAGTAGCGACGGATAAAGTTGATACAGAAGTCCCGTCAACAGCTTCAGGTATTTTAAAAGAAATACTTGCTCAGAATGGAGATGTAATACCTGTTGGAAAACCGATAGCAATTATTGCTACTGATGGGGATGAACAAAGCACATCTATAGCAACGCAGTCTAATAAAACACAAGCAACATCCGCCAAACCAGAACCGATACCTGCCATTGCCAATGAAATGAAGGCTCAATCCCACATTTCAAATGGAGAATCATTAAGATTTTATTCCCCACTTGTCATGAACATCGCCCGTCAGGAAAATGTAACCATGGCAGAACTGGAATCAATCAGAGGTACCGGCAAAGATGAGCGCGTTACCAAAAATGATATACTTGATTATATCCAGAACAGAAAAACGTCGCCAGTTGCCACTCCTGAAACGCAGCAGATAAAAGAACCTGTTATAACAGAGCAGAAAAAAGAATCCGCTCCTCTTGAACAGATAAAGCCAGCTCAGTCACTAAGCGGTAATTATGAAATTATTGAGATGGACCGCATGAGAAAAATGATTGCGGACAGAATGGTTGAGTCTAAGAGAGTTGCTCCTCACGTTACTTCATTTGTTGAAGCAGATGTTACCAACATCGTCTTCTGGAGAAACAGAGTGAAGCAGGACTTCATGGAAAAAGAGAATACTGCACTTACATTTACTCCTATCTTTATAGAAGCTGTAGTTAAAGCATTAAAAGATTATCCAATGGTTAATGTCTCTGTCGACGGAGATAAAATCATTGTTAAAAAAGACATAAATATAGGTATGGCAGTTGCCCTACCTAGCGGAAACCTGATAGTACCAGTAATCAAAAATGCTGATCAGCTTAACATCATTGGTCTTACTAAAAAGGTAAACGATCTTGCAAGAAGAGCAAGAGCTAACAAACTTACTGCGGACGACCTTTCTGGAGGAACTTATACTGTTTCAAACGTAGGCTCTTTCGGAAACATGATGGGAACTCCGATAATCATGCAGCCTCAGGCAGGTATACTTGCACTAGGTGCTGTTATTAAGAAACCTGCAGTAATCGAAACACCACAAGGTGACACGCTAGGCATCAGACATATGATGTTCCTCTCCCACTCCTATGATCACAGGGTAATCGACGGTTCACTAGGAGGTATGTTTGTCAGAAGAGTTGCAGACTACCTTGAACAGTTTGACATAAACAGAAAAGCCTTTGCTTAAAGAATTAAAGACATCTATTTGATATTCAAATAATGCAGACCTTTCCAGGTCTGCATTATTTTTTTTACAGATTCAATTAAATAATTCTTCATTGTAAATTTTTATATTTAGCCTTCATAAAATTGTTATAAAGCAACCATTGTCCATGAAACAAAAAGCCAAACTATTATTCTTCACATATCAGGAGAAAGAAAGCCCATATGTATTGCTTGGAAGAAGGATAAGCAAAGAAGGCGAAGAATATTGGTGGATTCCCGGCGGCGGTGTAGAAGCAGGCGAAGAACTTTTTCAGGCCGCAGCGAGAGAACTAACGGAAGAACTAATACCAACAAAGCATATATCAGATACAGTCAACAAATATCAGGAAGTGGCTATTACCCCTCCTTCTATTCAATACACGACAGGTAATTCTGAAAATTATATCTTCTTTATACAGATCAATAACTACAAAGGAATTCTGGAAGATAAAATCGGTATAGTTGATGAATTTGAAGAACTGAAATGGTTTAACCTTAATGATATCCCACAAACCATGTCAAGAGAATTCATTCATCTCAAGGATTATCTTACAAAAGAAAAGATAGAAGCATTTACACAAAATTTTGATTATAAAAGATTCTTTTAACATTCAAACAGAATCAAACGCTGCAGATGGAGAATCCACTGAATACTTCCCCTAAAGATGTTTATGAAAAACACCTTAAGACATCCATTGAAATAAAAAATAAAATAGAAAAAGATCAAAGTCTGACAGGAACTTTGCGTTTGTTTTCGGCTATTGCATTTCTGGCTTGCCTTTACTTTATGTTTCAAGATGCCAATGCTCTTACTGTGCTTGGCTCAGCTGCTTTGCTCTTTGTGTTTATTGCATTTGTAATTAAGAGTCTTAATCTAAAAAGAAAAAAGAAATTTTATACAACCCTGATAGACCTGAATCAAGGAGAATTAAATGGACTTGAAGGGAACCATTCTGCATTCAATAATGGAATTGAATTTATCAATCCTTCTCATCCCTACTCCTATGATCTGGATTTATTCGGAGATGCTTCATTCTTTCAATCTATAAACAGAACATGCCTTCCAGAGTCTTCATTGCGACTGGCTTCAATTTTATTAAAACCACTAAATAAAAAACAATATATATTAGAAAGACAAGAAGCTATTAGTGCATTAAAAGACAAGATTGAATTCAGACAGCACTTTTATGCTCACGGAAGTGAAATTACCAATGAAGAAAGCTCACAGAAAGCACTTCTGGATTGGCTTCAGACAAGTTCTGACATTGTAACCGGATTTATAAGAATAACTTCTTTAACAACTCCTTTTATATGTCTGGCTTTAATAATTTCCTCCCTGTTTGTAGATGGCCTTTGGAGCTATATTATGCTCATTGTTGCATTTCATTGGGCCATATATGGAATAACAGTAAAGAAGATTAATGCCTACCACCAAACCATAGGTAAAAAACATAACTACCTATCGGGGTATCAAAAAGTCTTAGACATTATTCGCAAAGAAGATTTTGATAATAGATCTTTAATATCAGTTAAAACCAATGCAGAGGATGCCCACTTGGCTTTCTCCAAATTGAAGAAACTAACAGGAAGGTTTGATTATAGATTGAATGGATTATTCGGACCTGTTATGAACTCATTTTTCCTTTATGATTTTCATTGTATTCACGCTTTGGAAAAATGGAAAAAAGAACACAATGAACAAGTGAGTCAATGGTTAAATACATGCGAATACCTTGATGCGCTGAATAGCCTTGCTGGTTTTGCTTTTAACAATCCGAGATTTATATTCCCAGTTATTTCAGAAGGTAAACCAAAAGTATATTTCAAATCGCTTGGACATCCACTTATTCCTGAATCGAAAAGGGTCACAAATGATTTTGAACTGGGATCATCGCAAAACCTGATGATAGTGACAGGAGCCAATATGGCTGGTAAGAGTACCTTTTTAAGAGCTGTCGGATTAAATGTTTTATTAGCACAGACCGGCTGTCCTGTTTGTGCTATTCACGGAGAAGCATCAACGCTTGATATTTATTCAAGTATGCGCACTTCTGATTCTCTGAAAGATCAGACTTCCTACTTCCATGCTGAACTGAAAAGACTTAAACTTATCATTGACACTGCTCGCAATGGTACCCCGCTTCTGATTCTTATAGACGAGATGCTTAAAGGTACCAACTCTGATGATAAGCTTTCAGGATCAATAGCTATGGTTGAAGAACTAAAAGACTTGAATTGCGCCTCTATCATTGCAACACACGACCTTGCCTTAGGAGACACTGAATTAAAATATCCTGAAAAGATCTGTAATTTCTGTTTTGAAAGTATTATTCAAAACAACGATGTGACTTTTGATTACAAAATGAGATCTGGAAAAGCAACCAATAAAAATGCAACTTTCCTTATGAAGAAGATGGGAATTATCAGATAGATTTGCGCCCGTTCCTTAATCTTCTAAAAAATATTACAGAATAAATATTATGCAAAATCCTGATGCATAATATTTATCAGAAGTATTAACTTTTCAGGCTTTAAAAACCAGAACTTTTGAACCAAAAAAGTTTGAAAACACAGTAGTACCGGTAGCAATAACCTGAGCAACCATATGGGAAAGGTGGTAATTCTCAACCAAATATTTAAGAATTATGAGATTTACACCTAGAGAAAACAGATAAACCAGAAAGTATTTTAAAATATAAATTTTATTATTGTCTTCTTTAGAAAAAGTCCAGTTTTTATTAATATAAAAACCAGTCAAAAGTCCAGTGAAAAAACCGATTGTAGAGGCAACCAGGTAGTGAATTTGAGTTAATTCGGTCAGCGTTATAAAAATGACATAATTTACTGCAGTGCAAATACCTCCAACTACAGCAAACCGAATAAATTGATCTCTTAGCTTTGTATTAATCATAAATAAGATTCACACATTTTTCAATGCGGTTCGGCTTCTTAATCTCCAAATTTAACATTAAAACCTGAAGAAATTCTGAATTATTATATAAAAGAGTATATATAGTCTTCAAAAAACATCAAAAATACTAAAAATCAGCTATCTAAACGTATATTATTGTCTGATAACCGGATATTTCCTTTCCTGTGGTATCGAGTCTTTCGACCCGACACCTTTAATGAGATTTCAAGAGATGAATACCAAGAAATAGAGAGTGGCCGGAAAGACCTGACACCATGAAAAAAATGGCTATCAAAATCTTTCCTCAAACAATATTATTCCTCAATACTCATATATCATATCCGGCTTACCATTCTTATAAATCGTCCACTCTCCTTTCATTTCGCCGCTGACATAGTTTCCTGAAGATTCTATCTTTTCATTTTTATCAAAAAATTTCGCTGGGCCTTCTTTAATACCGTGATTGTAGGTGGCTTCGTGTAGTAGCTTGCCTGCTTTATCATAAAAATACCAGATGCCTGTAGCTGTGCCAAAAGAATACATCCCTTTATCTTTTACTTTTCCATTCTCATAAAAAGTAAACCATTCTCCTTCCTGCAATCCTTCTTTATAACTCCCCTTTCTGAATACCTTTCCAGATGGATAATATTCGACTGCGGTATCTTCTTCAAGCCCGGATTTCCAGGTTTCAAGTGTACTCAACCTGCCTTTGAAATCATAGCGTTTTACTTTACCATCTAGCACGCCATCACCGTAGTTCTCCTCAGCCATGAGTGTACCATCTTTGTAATAAAACTTCCAGACTCCAACCTTCTTTCCGTCTCTTACAGTACCTTCAGCTTTAACTTTACCATTATCATATTTTTCAACAACAACATCCTGAGCATGCGACATTGTGCTGGCAACAAGGATTATGGCCGTTATTATTTTAAAGATCTTCATCTTCCCCCTCCACATCATAATTTCTCACATCTTTTATCTTACCTTGTTCGTAATATCTCCATACTCCTGATAACTCATCGTCTTTGTATGCCCCTTCAGCTTCAAGCTTGCTTGCATCCGTAAAGAACCTCCATGAACCTGAACGAAGTCCTGCCTTCATTTCTCCTTCTCCTTTCAGAGCTCCATTGTTATGATAATATTTCCATTTGCCTTCAGGCAATCCATTCTTAAATGCCCCTTCAGCAGACAGCTTGCCGTTTTCATTAAAGCTTTTTGAATAGCCATTTCCTCCTTTAACTCCACTTTTAAATATGACTTTTCCATCTTTGGAATAAACATCACCAGAGTTTACCAGCTTACCTTTAGACCACTGATTTTCCTCATTTAGCTGACCATTGCTCCAATATGTTTTCCATGTTCCATCTTCCTGTCCTCCTATATAATTCCCTTCAGATTGTAATTTACCATTCTCGTAATACTCTTTCCATACTCCTGTCTCAAGGCCAGCAGAGTATTCTCCCTGAGATTCAATTGCACCACTTTCATAGAAAGTTTTCCATAACCCGTCTTCCAATCCATTAAGGAAAAAACCTTCCATTGATTTTTCCCCTGATTCAAAAAAACTAGTCCAAAGCCCTGATTTCACGCCATCTTCAAAAGAACCTTCGCTGGCTATTTCACCATTGCTATAATATTCCTTCCAAACACCTTCCTGTTTTCCATTTACATATCCACCTACAGCGGCAAGGGTGTCTGTATCATAAAACTCCATCCAGTCACCTTCCTTTTGCCCATTGATGTAATACCCCTGTGAAAGGATATTGCCATTTTCATGGAACTCAGTCCACAGGCTATCTTCCAACCCTGCTTTATAATATCCCAACGCTACAGGAAGGCCATCTTCATCAAACTCTTTGTAAAGCCCGTCTTCTTTACCATCTTTCCAGTTAGTCTCGGCTGAAAGTTTTCCATTTTCAGAGAATTCTGTCATAACGCCATCTTCTTTGCCTGTCTTGAATGTCAGTTCCATTTTCAGTGCTCCATTTTCATAATATGATCTGGCAACTCCATCCTGAAGCCCATTTTTGTATGGTATTTCTGCAAGTAATTTTCCTGAGGTATAATAAAACAATCTTGTTCCGTTGCCATTTTTAAAAGACCCGGCACTCAGACCAATCCCCTTTTCATTATAATATCCTGGAACATCTGTTAGTTTTCCCATTGTCCAGATTTCATGGACTTTCAGCTGACCTCCTTCATAGTAATATTTCCAATTCCCATCCTGTAAATCATCTTTATATGTACCTGTAGATGCTTTTTGTCCATCTTCAAAAAACTCCTCCCAGGTGCCTGTAGCTTTTCCATCTTTATAAAAACTTCTTGAAGCCAGTTTACCATTTTCATGGTAGCCTTTCCACTCACCCTCTTCTTTACCATCTATAAAAGCTCCTTCCCTTTGTACTATCCCTGAAGGATAGTATTTTTTAGTCAGTGCATTTTCAAGATCATCTTTATAAACTGATTCGTAATAAAGCTTTCCATTATCATAGTATTCTTTCCAGAGTCCTGTTCTTTTACCATCTTTCAAAGCTCCGTCAATTTTTACCTGACCATCAGGATAAAACTCTTTCCAGGCTCCTTCTTTTTTATCCAGCTTATAAGTACCATCAACAGAGAGTTGGCCATTTGAATAGTATTCTTTCCAGGGACCGTCTTGTTTGCCATCTGTGAAGTTTCCTTCAACCTTTAATTTCCCATTATTATAATATTCTTTCCATGGACCACTTTCTTTTCCCGCTTTGTAGGAAGCTTCCAGAGCCAGATTTCCAGTGGAATAAAAATTCTTTACAGTTCCATCTTCACTTCCATGATTATACCCCATTTCAGCTTCCAAAATTCCGCTTTCATCATAGAACTTCCAGATGCCCTGTCTTTGTCCGTTCTCCAGCAGACCTTCTCCTTTAATTTTCGTTTTCGCTTCATCGTAATACTCTTTAGAAATCTGTGCTTGAATGCTTTGTGACATAGAAACAAAGAATACTAAAATTAGAATGAATGAAAATGCTTTTCCTTTAATAATCATGGGTAGAAATATGAGTGACAATAAAACCGGATTTTAAATTAAATATATCCTGTAAATAATCCAATAATTTATATCTAAACGAATTCATCGCTCTTATAGATATCATCCAATTCCTCAAAAAATATACTTCTCATTATCAGGGATTTTAATTTTCAAAAACTTCTTTTAAATTCAAACCTTCAACCAACTTTTAAGCTATGTTATTTTATCAGAATTATTTTCGGGATTTCCGAATTCCACTTACTATTAAGTTTAGGCAAATCGGGTCGTAACCAATGAAACGACTGATTTTATTAGTTCTCTGCGGTTTTATTTTTTACAAAGCTGCAGGGACCGGATATCCATTTCCAGCAGGATCAGGGGCTATTGGAATGGGAAATACATCTGTTACCAGAGCTGATGTCTGGTCAGTTGTGAACAATATATCCGGACTCGCCAATTTACAATCCCCCACTTGTGGTGTTTACTATGCCAATTATTTCGGGATACAGGCATTTAACAAGTACAATGCCGCTATAGCACTGCCGTATAGAAACCTATGGACAGGAATCAATATTTCAAGATATGGAGATGGAAACTATAATGAAAGTTTTCTTGGACTTGGACTGGCTCATAAAATCCGGAATGTAAGCCTTGGATTAAAGGCAGATTTGTTTCAATTGCAGATAACAGAAGAAAAGACTCTTCATAAAATCCTCTTCTCATTCGGTGGCCAGGCAGAGCTCAGCGAGGAGCTTTCGTTTGGAGCATATATACACAATATAAACCAGGCGAAGATCAGAAAGGATCTGGAAGAAAGATTGCCCACTGTAATGAAACTAGGTATCCTCTGGAAGCCATCTTCTAAAATCCAACTGTCTGTAGAAACAGAAAAAGAAATCCGATATTCCATGAACTGGAAGGCCGGAATGGAATACGCTCCGGTAAAGGGGTTCAGAATATGGACAGGCATCAACTCATTTCCTTCAAGAGTATTTTTCGGAGCAGGAATCCGGAAATATAATTTTGAAGTAGCCTACGCCTCAGGAACAATGAGTGCTGCAGGATCTACTCATCATCTCACATTGAATTACTATTTCCGATGATACGAACTGCAACTTTTTGTATCATTTTACTTGGGGTATCCACCCTCTCTTTTGCACAAGATGAAATTCCTGAAGTAATGCTGAATGAACTTACTCCTGCGGCCAGTGAAGATGAACAAGAAGCCATATTCAATAATATTATAGACATCTTTCAGGAACCGTTAGACCTTAATAAAGCGGAATGGGAAGACTTGCAAAAGCTTAACCTTCTTTCGGAGCAACAAATTGAGGGAATATTGCGGCACAAAATCATGACAGGTAGATATGAATCTATATATGAATTGCAGGTCATTGAGGAACTGGATCTTTTTACCATTAAAAAAATATTGCCTTTTGTTACCGTTATCTCTTCTGACAACTCATGGAACGGCTTATTGGAAAGAATTTACAAGAACCCTGTAGATTTTATAATTAAATATGAAAGAAGTCCGGAAAATAAAAAAGGCTATTCATCTTATGCATCAGAAAGTACAAAGTATCTTGGAAAGCCTTATAAAACCTACATCAGAATAAAGTCTTCAAAGGCTAAAGATTTCAGCATAGGCTTGATTGCAGAAAAAGATCCTGGAGAAATATACAAATGGAATCCGGATAAAAACTACTACCTGTTTGATTTTGCATCCTGTCATTTCGGGGTATATAATAAAGGAAAACTGAAATCATTAATTGTAGGCGATTATAAGTTACAGGCAGGACAAGGATTAGTGTTCGGTTCAGGATATTATCTTGGTAAAAATGCTGAAGCCATATCTGGAATTAAAAGGGCAGGTTCAGGAATATTACCCAATACTTCAGTTACGGAGAGCGGCTTTCTCAGAGGAACAGCCGCAAGCTTTACTTTTAAAAGGATAACAGTCACAGGATTTTATTCTTCAATCAATAAAGACGCATCTATCAATACTGCAGAGTCTGACTCATTAGCTGATGAATATTTTTCTACAGTATATACAACAGGATATCATAGAACGACAAGCGAGATTGATAAAAAAGCTGCAATCAACCAAAGAGATGCAGGTTTTATTGTAACGTTCCAAAACAAGATTCAAAACCTCAACATAGGTTTGAATTTCATCAATTCTCATTTTAGTAAATCATTTGAGAAAAACGCTAGCATCTATAATAGCTTTGATTTCAGAGGACAGGACAACACCTGCTATGGCATTGAAGCAGGTTATAGGTTTTACAATGTATCTATGTTTTCAGAAGCAGCATTCTCCGGTGGAGGCGGAAAAGCATTGGTCGGAGGAGTACTTGCCAGCCTGCACAAAAAGATTGACTTTTTATTTCTCATAAGAAGGTATGATAAAAACTTTTATTCCTTTTATGGAAGAGCATTTGGAGAAAACACAACAAATAAAAATGAAACAGGACTTTATTGGGGAATCAAAATTACTCCTAACAAAAAATATAGTCTATCGGCATATTTCGACACATACACCTTTCCTTGGTTAAAGTACAGAACTTATGAACCAAGCCGTGGCAACGACTTTAACATACGCTTTAGTTATCAACCCTCAAAGACCACTCTCGCTTATATTCAAATACGTAAGGCTATTCAGGAGCAAAATTCTTCCGGAACCTATAATATTACTTACGCAACAGAAACAAGCGTCTCCGAAATGCGCACTCTAGGTCTTGACTTTAAGGCAAACGAACTAATTTCTCTTTCAACAAAAATCATTCAGACAAAATCCAGAAAAAACAATCTGAATACTGATGGGTATTTTCTCATCCAGGATATAAACGTTCATTTAAGGGTTATAAAATTTTCCCTGCGATATGCCTTGTCGGATGCGGAGAACTATGATAACCGGGCATATGTTTTTGAGAAAGATGTATTAATGGGATATACTCTTCCTGCCTATTACGGTAAGGGTTCCAGAGCATACCTTGTTTTACATGGAAAGTTATTGAAACATTTAGGCTATTGGATAAAATATGGTTATTACATTTATCCATTTATGGACATGACCGGTACAGGATCGGAAGAATCGCAAGGTAACATCAGATCTGAAATAAAAATTCAGTTAAGATATACCTTGGGATGAAAAATTGCTAAAGTTTGTTAAATTCGTAATAAAACCAAAGGGTAGTTTATGGCCGTTTCATTTTATGAAATTCTTGAAATTCCACAAAGCGCAAGCCAGGAAGACATAAGGAAGGCGTACAGAAAAAAAGCTAAAGTCTGGCACCCGGACGTAAACAAATCTCCCGATGCACACACTAAATTTCAAATGCTGAATAAAGCATATGAAACGCTTGCAGATCAGCACAAAAGGTTCATTTACGATCAAAGATCAAACTCCAACCAACACACTCATTATCACCAGCATACCAATTATCAACAAAGCTATGCTTATGGACATAGTTATGCTTTTCAATACAATGATCCTTTGGAAGTATACCGACAATGGGCTAAGATGAAAAAGGAACGTGCTGAAAAAGAGGCTAAGCTGAAATATGAAGAGTTCCTAAAAAACAGAGAAACATTCAGGAATTCCTTCATCTATTACCCAACATTGCTGTTTATTTACCTTGCAACTGCCCTCTGTGTTTTCATAGGGTTATTTGTGATTGGCCTTTGTACCTTTCTGATATTCAAACTTCATTTCGTTTTGCTATTCGTTTTATCTCCATTCATTTGCGCAGGTGTGTATTTCATTAAATGCACGGGGGATTGGTATAAGGAGGCGAAGAGATATTTTTAAAGTTATAAGTTTTAAGTTTTAAGAAAAAAATTAATACGACTACCTGTAACGCCAAGTATTCCTTGATTTTAACAATAGAACTAAAAGTCCTTCTCCTTCAGGAGAAGGATTTAGGATGAGGTTATAAAAACAAAAAAGGGCTTTCGCCCCTTTGTTAGTCATATAAATCGTATTGATTCTCTTCAAGCAATGCTTTATAATGCTCTGACAAAGATTTACTTTTCAATGTCTGGTAATAATAATTAGTCCTCTCTCCTTCTGTTACAACCTGTGTCTTATCTACCGGATGCGGACCGCTCACTCCAACATACCACTCTTCTTTTCCTTCATCACTAAGTAAAGAATACTTATACAAATAATACCTTCCTTCTACTCCTTCTACCTTTTTTACTTTTGTGTTTATGAGTACAAGGTCTTCTGGAATCATATCATCTGAAAGAACAGATGACATATCACTTTCAGCAAAGTAACTTTGTTTCAAATACTTTTCAGGAAATAAATTTAATTGCTCTCTTTCTTTCAGAATATTATAAAGCCTGATCCTATAATCTCTATCAGAGGCAAGTTTTGCAATCACCGAAGGATCAACCTTCTTTGATATACTTAAAAGTATTTTCACAGACTCTATTGAAACATTAAAGTTTTTATGTTTTGACAAATCTTCAAGTAAATTTATGTAAGAATTATTTTCAGGAAAGTTCTTGATCAATTGAGCTGCTGAAATCAAATTCTCTTCCAGCGTATAATAATTATTTGAATTGCCCACTGTTAAATTTGCCTGATCATTCTTGAAAAGTTCTATAATTATTTTTTCATAAGGCTCGAAGTAAGATGGATTTATCTTACTGCTATCTATCAGATTTGAAGCCAGATAAAGCAGATCTGACCTATAACCTGAATATTTTAAATGCTTAAATACTTTAGGTAAAAATTCAGCATTCAATTGAAGTGAATCATGCAATGCTATGAAAAGATTATTTGAATACTGACTTTCAGGAAGTTTTTCAGCAGTCAACTTTTCAAATACTGCATATCCTTCTTTCGACTTTGAACCAAGCAATACTTTCAATGCTTCTATCTGGAGCTCTGGCAGGCTATCAAGACTTGGATAAATCTTTTCTATAAAACCATAACTATCTTTTTCATTTAATCCTGCTATAGCCTCAAAAAGTTCTTCTCTAACTTTAGAGTATACCGTGCTAACGGTATCATCGTCATAAGAGCGATTAACCGCAGCATGAAGCAGTTCCAGGTCTTGTTTTTCAAATTTATAATGGCCTAAAAATTTACGGGCTTCTTTTCTCGTAGCAGAATCTTCAGAGGTAATATCTTTTAAAAGCAGAGCAGCTTTGCTTTGGTAAAAAGTTGGCTTTACCGGCTTAGAGAAATGAAAAGAAGAAAAGAATTCCTTTTGAACTCTTGATTCCTTTTCTAATCGCGGATATTGAGTATATAACTGGTAAACATTTTGTCCGGATGGCAACAGGATTACTTTCACATTTGTATTGATTTTCCCTTTTTCTACCACTAATTCCAACCCATTTATACCATCTATATTTACATTTTTACTGCTAACAACAGAATCACCCTTTTCTGCATGAAGGTCTGTAACTTCTTTAAAAAAATCTGATTCGGAATTGTAATAATATTCAGGATAATGAGTAATCATTAAACTGTAAGATGTACCTGAATTTTTATCCTGAAAATAAAAATTCTGATTAAAGCTTTTCAGAAAATAATAGGAGGAAGAATCAATATCTACCGACACTTCAGAAGGAACATTTAGCACCAGATCATCTTTATATTTAAATGGTGTTAGCATGGTAGTATCATAATCTGTAAATCTGAATGATTCCAGAAAATTTGTTGAACTCTCTCCTGCAACTTTCTTTTTATCCCCGATTACAAAATATGTATAAGGTCTTGAACCCCTCATCACTATTCTCCCTCTAATAAAAAAACCTTCAACAGCCACTGTAAAATCTTTACCGGGGTAGCCGGCTATTTCTATATCAGCAATTGTATCAATACTACCACCTCTGCTGGCAGCCATTCTTTCAACAGCAGAAGCGAAATACAGACTATCATCAAATATGTAAAATCCTCTTTTAAAATTGACATAAGAAGCGCCGAATGCAAGTTCTTCATTGGGATCAGAAGCCATAGCTATAGAAATTTGATTAGAATCTGCATCCACGTCATTCTTTATTTCTGTCATTGTAAAGGGTACAGAAACTTTATATGCCCCTGCTTGAGAAATATAGTCCTTCCATCCGGGATTTTTAAAATTGATAAACTGAAATGATTTGAAATACTTTTCAGCATCAGGACCATTTAAGCTTTCTCTTTTATAAGATCCTGCGAAAACCATATAATAAATTTTGTTCCTTAAAATCATCTTACCCTTAGAATACATTTGATCTGAAGGTGTATAGATTTCAAAATCAAATGATGGATATCCATTGAAAGTAGAAACATTACTTTTCAATAACTTCGAATTCTTTTCCTTCAGCATATTATCAATGGATGCTTTAAACATCTTTGATTCTGCACCTTTCTTTATCTCCATAGGCATAAAGAAGGTCATGGTCATATAGGTCAGACCGCTTGCAATGTCCGGATAGAGATAGATATTTATGCCTTTATCCGTCATGCTTTTATTGGGGAAAGGATTGGAAGGAAGGTCTACTGCATATCCATTTTCTTCATTCGTAAAGTTAACCCATAAATTCTCATCAGCTTTTTCTTTGAACTTAGCGGCCATGCCTGTGAATGTTGCCTGTACAGGAGTTACAGTATACCCCTTGTTTCTTAATAACTGAATTATCCCTTTCTGACCAGGAAGGTGGGCTGCACCAACAGCAGTAAATACCGGCATTTCTTTCATATTCGTTTCCATTCTGTCGACCATGCGAGTATTCCTGATATCCATTGTTGTAGACCCGGTAAATCCGGTTAAAGCATATATTTTCTGAATATCTCCAGCCCAGTACATACTAATAAGCTTTTCAGAATATTCTTTTACCTGGTCAAAATAGATGATCTCCTTAAGGTCAGAAATCCATTTATTCTTTTTGCCATCTATAGAGTCAAGTGAATTGTATTCATATGAATATTCAAGTCCTATAAGTTTTTTCTTTTGTTGTGAAGCAATCTTAAAAAGAAAGGCATCCAAAAAGGTTGCATTATCTTTCTTTCCTGGGACTGGTTTGCTTAAAAGCATTGCAACGGACTTTGCATCTTTCTTTGTTAGTTTATCTATTCCTAAACCGGTTTCTTTTATAACTTTTTTATTCAGAATATCATATTCTTCTGCAGAGAGATGAGCTTTGATGTTGTTGACTGTATCGTCTTTATCCAGATCCATTTCAACAAAAAGGTACTGCAACATAGAATCTGGTGTAATCTCCATTGCAAAAGAAGGACACTCCTGCAGCTTAACCAGAACAGAGTCACTGAAATCATACACTCTTTTATCCTGAAGGTGCATGGTGCCAAAAAGATAGGAAGGCTTAGACAAGCCATTTCCTGTCACTTTCCATAATAGCTGATAATTTGATCTTGATTTTTGAGTTTGAGCCTGAGTATTAAAAACTAGTGTTATTAATAAAAAAGAAATGAATAAATGCGAATCTGAACATTATATGCAATTAAAATTTTACACAATTTAATCATTTGCTTTGGTAATTTTTCCTGTTGCAACTTGCTTTTACACGTTTATGTGGCAAAGGTTTGAGGTTCAAAACCCCAAGTTTTTGGTTCACAGTCTTATTTTTTAAGTAAAAAGCTATGAGGTTTCAGATCAGAGTTCCAATTTTCGAGCAAAAGCTCGGAGGTTTTAGGTCAGAGCTCCAAGTTTTGAGCAAAAAGCTCGGTGGTTTCAGGTCAAAGCTCCAATTTTTGAGCAAAAGGCTCGGAGGTTTTAGGCCAGAGCTCCAATTTTTGAGCAAAGAGCTCGGAGGTTTCAGGTCAAAGCTCCAATTTTCGAGCAAAAAGCTCGGTGATTTTAGGTCAGAGCTCCAATTTTTGAGCAAAAAGCTCGGTGGTTTCAGGTAAAAGCTCCAATTTTTGAGCAAAAAGCTCGGTGGTTTCAGGTAAAAGCTCCAATTTTCGAGCAAAAAGCTCGGTGGTTTCAGGTAAAAGCTCCAAATTTCGAGCAAAAAGCTCGGAGGTCAAAGCTCCAATTTTTGAAAAATTTTAGTAAAAATTCCTATTTACGGAAATACATGCTAATATTTTTAGTATATTTACTAATAATTATGGCAGAAAATACAATTAAGGGAAGAGGAGCTCAGATCAACTCCAAAAATCCCTATTTAAAAGATACCTACGTTACCGAGCATATTGAAGGATTGGATGAGCCTTTATTAAGTAATAAAGCCACTACTTTTCTAAAAGAACACCCCAAAAAAATCGTCAATAAAATAGATAGTCCTGATCTGAGAGGCTCATATTCCATGAATCCGTATCAGGGCTGTGAGCATGGCTGTACATATTGCTATGCCAGGAATACGCATCAATATTACGGGATGAGTGCAGGGCTTGACTTCGAAAGGAAGATTATCATGAAAATGAACGCCCCTACTCTGCTTGAAAAGTTTTTTGATCATAAAGATTATACTCCTGAACCTATTATGTTATCTGGTAATACGGACTGTTATCAGCCTGTAGAAAGAAAGGCAGGCATTACGCGCAGAATATTGGAGGTATTTCTCAAGTATAAAAATCCGGTCAGCATTATTACAAAAAACAGTCTTATACTCAGAGATCTTGATCTTTTAAAAGAGTTGAATGACGATAACCTTGTCCATGTAAATATATCTATTACATCGCTGGATGAATCTTTAAGACAACAATTGGAGCCAAGAACTGCAACATCACACCAAAGGCTTAAAGCTGTTGAAGTATTGGCTTCTAATGGAATTCCTGTAAATGTAATGGTAGCACCTATAATTCCTTCACTGAATAGCACAGAGATACCTGAAATTATTAAGGAAGCTGCTGCAAGAGGCGCCAGTTCTGCTGCTTATACAATGGTCAGACTTAATGGTTCAATAGGAGAAATATTTGAAGATTGGATAACACAAGCTTATCCTTATCGCGCAGAAAAGGTTCTAAACCAGATTAAAGAATGCCATGGAGGAACTTTGAATGATAGTAGATTCGGCACGAGAATGAAGGGCGAAGGACCTATTGCTGAAGCTATAGCAGACCTGTTTCACATGTCTGTGCAAAAATACCTGGGAGATCGGAAGATGAAGCCTTTTAACCTTGCTGTATTTAAAAGACCTGAAAAGGGTCAATTGAGATTATTCTAATATTTTAAAAGAAAAGACCAATCTATATACACGTTCGATGAAATTAATAAAGAGATTTTGAATGAAAGAAACTCCTTTCATTCAAAATCTCTTTCGAGTCCTTATTTAACAGCATCCTTGCTCATTTCCCAAACCTGGATCATTTTTCCTGTTCTTGAATCCCAATATTCAGCTTCATCTATAGATACTTTAAGAAGTCCCAAATCAGGATCTTCAAGGCCATCAGGAAAATAAGCTGTGAGAACGGGCTTCCAAAGTTCCTGCATTTTAAGCGGATCTTTAACAACTTCCGCTTTACCGGTTACAGAAACAAAGACATTCTTATGAACATCTGAATATGTAACATTGATGCAGCTATTTATTCTTATATCCTCAACCTTTTGAGAATCAAAGTTTGTAAAGAACCAAACCAATCCCTCACACTCAGTTTGCATGGTAGTCATAGGAACACTTCTCAGACATCCGTTGCTTTCAACAGTTGTTAACATTGCAATTTTGATATCCTTGATCATATCATGCAATTCCGTATATTTTTTACACGTCACCATATCGAATCTTTTACAGGTCCACTATATTTGTAACAACTAAAAAAGTTTGTTTGTTTTATTATTGTATGAAGGATGAAGCGATGAACAAGTCCGAGGTTCTGGACCATTTCAGGGAAATTTTCTGGGATGCCTTTCACAGGCCTGACTTGAAAACGGATAGATATTATCAACTATGGCATAGGCTAGAGCACATAAGTGATCTTCTTGCTGGACCAATGTTTTCTGTTTTTGAAAAAGGGGAATATGACTATGTTTTTCAAGACAAAAATAGGTTCCCGAATATGCATTCAGCTGATGATTTTATGGACTGGTGTATGGAAAAAATCAACCATTACCAGGAAGCTCTGATCGCAGAAGTTCCGAACAATGAACCTGAAAAAAAAGATCAGCAGCTTTTATCTTATCAGACTGAAGTAATGATGCAGCTTGCAGAGATGGCGTATTTTCTTAAGACCTCTGAGAACCTCTAGGCTTTGGAAAGTTCCATAATGGTAATCTCCGGAGGCATCCCCATTCTTCCGGGGAAACCAATGAAACCAAATCCTCTGTTGACATAGATATATTGATTTCCTTCATTATAAAGCCCACCCCATTGTTTGTATTTATATTGAACAGGACTCCATTTTATACCGGCAGCTTCAATTCCGAATTGAAAACCGTGCGTATGTCCGCTAAAGGTAATATCAATATCTGGATAGCCCGGTCTTACCTGAGCATCCCAATGGCTGGGATCGTGTGAAAGCAAAAGTTTTACCGGATATTTTTCTGTTCCTGAATAAGCTTTATTCAACTTGCCATACTTTGGCCAGTTCTCTCCTTTCCCCCAGTTTTGCACTCCAAGAAGTGCTATCTCTTCATTACCTTTCTTCAAAATTCTATGCTCATCCATCAACAAGTCCCATCCCATTCTCTTATGAGCATTCATCAGGTCTTTAAGATTTTCTACTCTTTCTTCCTTACTGTTCCATGGCACATAGTCTCCATAGTCGTGATTGCCAAGTACAGAAAACACGCCCATAGGAGCTTTGATTTCCTTAAACACTTCAATATAACTTTCAACCTCAGTAGCTCTGTCATTGACAAGATCTCCGGTAAAAAATACTATATCCGGTTGCTGATCCATCAATAATTTAACACCTCTTTTAACGGCAGATTTATTATAAAAACTTCCTGAATGTATGTCGGATATATGAGCAATTCTAAGTCCCTCAAATGAAGAAGGAAGATTTTTCAGTTTCACCTTAATTCTCTTTACACGATAATCATGCGCGCCGAAAACGATACCATAAAGCATTCCGAAAAAAGGCACTGCAGCGACTGCAAGACCTGCTTTTAATAAAAAGTCTGATCTATTAATTTCTGCTCCTGAAGCCAGTGGCTGGTGATTAAATAATAAAGATACTTTCTGAAACACCCATCTGAAGAGGCGGATAATATCATCAAGCACCAGAAAAATAAAGTAAATGAATTTCGTAAAATAAACTGTTACAACACTTCCGAAATAAACGACCTTCATTAATCTAGTCCACTTTTCCGGACTGGCGGCAAAATACAATAAACCAGCTAAAGTAAAGAGAGTGAAGCCCCAGTAAAATGCATAGATTAACTTTTTAATTAAAGGAGTGTAAGAGTGAACTAACACTCTTACACCCTGAAAAACATATGCATCTATAACCAGAAAGATTATTAAAACAATGGACAAAAAACTAAGATTCCGGTTACGCATGTGTGCTTTACTTTTTATTTTAATAATGCTTTGTTCTCTTCAGTCTCTGAGATATCAATTATTTCCCCAGCATAGATATGATCAGTGTGCTTTTTCTTATAGCCTACTTTTAATTTTAGTTTATCTACGAGAAGATACATCACTGGAACCAATATCAGAGTCAGGAAGGTAGCGAATATCAATCCGAAGATCATAGTCCAGGAAAGAGGTCCCCAGAACGCTACACTGTCCCCCCCAAAGAAAATATGCGGGTTAAGCTCTGTAAATAAAGTAACAAAGTCAATATTAAGACCCACAGCAAGTGGAATCAAGCCCAGTATGGTAGCAGTTGCAGTAAGCAATACAGGAGTCATCCTTGTTTTACCTGCTTGAATTGCAGCTTCTTTAGTTGTATAACCTTGCTCCTCCAGATAATGCGTAAATTCAACAAGGAGAATACCATTCCGTACTACTATACCTCCCAGTGCCACTATACCCACTCCGGTCATCACTATAGACATATCCATCTTAGTTATCGAGAAGCCTAAGAATACACCGATGGTTGAGAACAAGATCTCACTAAGAATGATCACAGGTTTCGAAACTGAGTTAAACTGAGTTACCAATATCAGGAATATCAGACCAATGGCTGCAAGTCCGGCAAAACCCAGGAATGCTCCTGTTTCTTTCTGATCTTCCTGCTCACCAGTCATATCTATAGATACACCTTCAGCTCTCTTGAAGTCTTTGATCGCCTTTGTGATTTTACCAACCACTTCATTAGCATTGTAACCTGTAAGAATATTTGAATATACGGTTACAAGTCTCTTCTCATTCTTTCTCTTAATACCACCATAGGTATCTGTGAATCTTATCTTAGCTACAGAAGACAATGGTACCTGACGTACTATACCACCCATATTCATATCTCTGTAAGTGATTCTTGAGTTCAACAAGCCTTCGATATCATTTCTCTGAGCATAGTTGTATCTCAACTGAATCGGATAATCATCTTCAAAGTCTCTGAATTTAGAAATCTCACTTCCGAATACCGCATTTCTGATTTCCATACCAATTTGTCCAGTAGAAAGGCCTTCAGCATTGGCTTTTTGTCTGTCTACCTCAATGACAATCTCAGGTTTATTTTTCTGAACATCAGACTTAAGTTTCTCTATTCCTTCAATACCTGAATTTTCAAGGTACTTTATAAGCTTTTCAGATTCAGAGATAAGTAGCTCATAGTTATCTCCACTCATTTCAATGTTAATAGGTTTTCCTGTCGGAGGTCCGCCCTGCTCCTGCTCAACTGTAATCTCTGCTCCAGGGATACCTTTTACTGCTTCTCTTATTTTATCAAGATATGCAAGAGAAGATTCTCCTTTTCTGTCAGCAAAGTTTACAAAGGCTACAGTTACCTTTCCTTTATTTGGAGAAACGCTCAGGTCAGGCTGAGATGGATCTCCTGCTCCAACAGCGACGTTAGAGATGACAGATTTTACTATCGGATTATTTTTTCCAACTACATTAAATACCCTCTTCTCTACCACTTTAGTAATAGAATCAGTATATGCCTGATCTGTACCTACAGGTAAAGAGATGTAAGAGAAAATAAAGTTTGGTTCACTTTCAGGGAAAAACACCACTTTTGGAGTTCTTACAGAGAATACAAAGATGGAGAAGAAAAACATTCCTATTGTTGCAAGAAGCAGCCAAAGTGGATTCTTCTTATGTAATGCCCATCTCAATACATTTTCATATTTATTCTGAACTGTAGGCCATGTTTTTTCCTGGAAGTTTTTAATAACACCTGTTAATACGAACTTATTCAACAGGAATAGCATATAGAATGTCAGCACTAGATTCCCCATTCCAAATGAGCCAGAAATGTAGAATAAAGCAGCTAATGCAATGAAAATAACAGTGGTTATCTTAAACCCTTTGGTAATACGACCTTTAACATGTTCTTCGTCATGAGACTTCATAAAGTCAACCGCAAAAACAGGGTTGATGATATAAGCTACAAGCAGAGATGCGAGTAAAGTTACAATCAAAGTAATCGGAAGGTAATACATGAATTCCCCGATCACACCAGGCCAGAAAAGCAATGGAACGAAAGGAGCCAAAGTTGTCATTGTACCTGAGAACACCGGAAGGAAAACCTCACCTGCTGCCATCTTAGCCGCCTGCTTAATAGGAACTTTTCCATTATCGAATACTCTATGGGTATTTTCTATAACTACGATGGCATCATCCACAACAATACCAAGCGCAAGAAGAAATCCGAAAAGCACAATCATGTTCAACGTGAAGCCAGCGCCATCCATGACCATGAACGCGATGAACATTGATAAAGGCACTGACATCGCAACGAAGATCGCGTTTGTTGTACCCATGAAGAACATCAGGATCACTGTTACCAGGATAAATCCGATGATAATGGTATTGATAAGATCGTGAAGCGTAACTCTTGTCTGATCAGCCTGCTCACCGGTAACTGTGATGTTAACAGATTTAGGATATTTAGTTTCCTTCAGCTCTTTGATAAGACCGTTAATTTGATCAGAAACCTCAATAAGGTTCTCTCCTCCCATTTTAATAACGTTCAGAGTGATTACGTTCTTTCCATCAAGACGCGCGTAGCTTTCTTTTTCTTCATATCCATCCACTATCTCTGCAACATCTTTCAGATAAACGACTGCTCCGGAAGAAGATCTTATAACAAGGTTTTCCAGGTCTTTAGGATCCTCGTATTCCCCTTTAATGGTGATAGTACGTTTCATACCATCCATTTTCAAAAGACCACCGGAAAGGTTTACGTTTTCAGAAGACACAGCCATTCTGATATCATTCATGGAAACGTTTGCAGCCTCCATTTTCATTTTGTCAACATTTATCTGGATTTCTCTTTCCAGGGCACCAATGATATCTACTCTTCTGATACCTTTAATAGATTCGATTTTGTCTTCAAGGTCGTCGGCATACTTTTTAAGTTTGTCAAGTTCGATATCGCCTGAAACGTTGACGTTCATGATAGGTACCTGAGAAACGTCAACCTCTATTACTTCCGGTTCATACTCTCTGTCTGAAGGCAATTCAGTTTTAGCCTTATCTACAGCATCTTTCACCTTTTGCTTTGCAGCTTCAACATCGACACCTGTTTTAAATTCAACAACAACACTTGAATAATCCTGCACTGAATTACTTGTCACCTTTTTCACCCCGGCAATTGCCTTCACTTCTTTTTCTATAGGCTTGGTGATCAGGTTTTCTATATCCTTTGGAGATGCTCCCGGATAAAGCGTACTGACATACATCTGAGGGAAAACAATTTCAGGAAATTGCTCCTTGGGTAAGGCCATGTAGGTAAAAATACCTGCAAGCGTGATGATGATGGTCAATACGTATATACTGGTTTTATTGTCTATTGACCAGCTACTGACTTTAAATTCTTTCATCTTTTTTGTCTGTTTTAACTGAGCGCTTCAAGCAAATGCTTTGTGCTGACTTATTAAAAATGATTTGAGATTAAGGGAAAGAAGACCTTTCCCTTATAATTCTCATTGGTAAATATTTATTAGAACGTTACAGGTTGACCGTCTACGATGTCCTGATAACCTACAGTAATCAACTTATCACCTTTACTCAATCCTGATAAAATCTCAGCACTGCTGTGGTAAGTTTTGCCTGTCGTAATCATTTTTTTCACAGCAACACCTTTATCCGCTACGAATACATAGTCTCCTTGATCTGAGTGCTGGATCACGTTAATAGGAATAATCATAACATCGGCTTTCTCATAATCTTTAATTTTTACATTAGCGATTAGATTAGCTTTAAGATTTTTAACGCTTTTAGCATCTAACTCAACCTGAAAACTTCTGTTTACTGCATTAACAACGTCACTCACAACAGTTACTTTAGATTTTGCAGTTTCTTCCACATCAGGGAAAGTAAGAATTGCTTCGTCCCCTCTTCTGATTTTAGATACATAAGACTCAGGTATTTCAGCCAAAATCTTGAAGGCGCTTGAGTTTACAACTCTGAATGCTGGTGATCCCGGCGCTGTAACTTCTCCCTGATTAGGGAAGATCTCATCTATAGTTCCATCAATAGGAGATTTAATTTTAGTCAGCTGAAGCTGTTCCACAAGGGATTCTTTTCTTCTCTCCAGAGATTCCTTATTATTTTTAGCTGATAAGAATTGGACTTCAGATCCTATTTTTTGATCCCAAAGACGCTTTTGTTTATCATACACACTGGTAGCGAAAGAAAGCTGAGTATTTACTTCTTCAATTCCTTTCTGAACGATAGCACCATCTATAGAAGCCAGAAGGGTTCCTGCTTTTACATACTGACCTTTCTGTACATAGATTTTTTCAATAGTTCCGCTAGCTTTGGAAACAAGAGTAATATTTTTATCTGTATCAACTTTACCCTGTACCTCTACATAGTGTTTGAAAACGCCTGGCTCAAGGGTATCAATTGAAACATAAACAGGTTTAGTAACAACGTTCTTTTTACCACCAGCTTCAGAAATTTCTTTCTCCAAAGAAGCTATTTTGGTTTCCAGATCCTCGTATTGTTTTTTATAATCAGCCAGTTCAGCTTCTTTTTTCTCAAGATTGTTTGCCGACTTGCAGGCAAACATTGCAACTGCTAAGCTTATGTAAAAAAATCCTGCTTTCATGCTTTTGGTTATGTTTATGTTTGTATGTTTCATATTATTCTGTTACTAATGTTCCTAAAGCTTTTTTATAATCCAGTTGTGCTACTAACAAGTCATATAGTGCATTGTAGTAATTGGTTTGTGCATCTCTAAGAGCATCTTCAGCATTTGTTACTTCAATGTTTGTTCCTACGCCTTCTGCATATTTAATTTTTACCACCCTTGAAACATTCGTTGCTAAGTCCATATTTTTCTGCTGTACTTCAAGTGTTCTGATAGCGTTGTTTACAGTAATTTCGCTCTGCCTCACCTGCATATCGATTGTATTCTTCAGTGCGATCATTAAATTTTCTGTCTTTCTCAATTCCAGTTTCTTTTGCTGTCCCTTATAATGTTTACCAAAACCATCAAAAATAGGGATATTCATATTTACACCTAAAAGAGCATATGAATACCATTTATATTGAAACAGATTCACAAATTTTACATCTTGTCTGGTATAGCCACCTGTAGCAAAAGCTGAAATACTTGGATAGTAACCCGCTTTTACATTTTTTAGATCCAGATTCTGTAAAATTTTCTGATTTTCCAATAAAGCATATTCGATTCTTTCGTTATAATTAGCTTTAGTTCCCTTTAGTAAAACACTTTCTGAACTATTTAAAGCGAGTGTATCAGATGCATTGATGGGTTCCTCAATCGGCATTCCCATTTGGAACTTAAGTAGCATTTTACTGATGTCTAATCCTGAATCAAACTTAGTTTTATCAGAAAGCAAATTGTTCAGGCTCACTTCAAGACGATCTAAATCTATTTTCTCAATAAATCCGTTGGCATACATTTGTCTGGATTGGCGAACCGTAGAATCCAATGTGGCAATGCTGCTATTAAGTCTCATGATTCTTTCCTGAGTAATCAATACCAGATAATAAGCTTTGGTAACATTATCTACGGTCTGAATTCTGGACTGTTGAATTGACTTTTGCGCAAGACTCTGATAAGCTTTAGCAGCTTTCAATCCTACGAAATAAGAACCATCAAATAATAGCTGACTAATGGTAGCTCCAGCATCTCCTGAGCTCGGCAACTGGAAGATATTTTTTGCGACCAAAACATCTCCACTAACCTCACCACCACCAGTGCCAAATGATGCAGCTAATGGGATTGGATCTAGCAAAAAACATATTACGCAGCTTTGAATTTTCGATCATCGATACTGTACCGCTGATCTGAGGCAAACCTACAGCCTGGATTTCTCCGACTCTTGCCTTTGCTATCTCTGCATCCAGAGAAGTGTTCAGATATGTAGACTGATGCTCCAATGCATAATCTATACATTGTTTCAGTGTATAACTGCTATCCGTTTGCGCAAACCCTCTTGTTACGCTACAGAGAAAAGTAAGTAGAAAAATGTACCTTGCTTTCATATAAATGTATTTCAATCTTCTTCCTGGATTTTTTTGTATTGGTTAATTAATTTATGTCCTTTTAATGTGCAGATTCCATGAAGGAAATAGTCAATGAACTGAATCTGCAGCTCCTGAATCGGGAATTGTAGCGGAGGAAAAACGGCGATATCAAACCCAAGCTGAATTTCTTCAATCCTAAGTCTTGCAATCATTTCCACATTGATATCCTGTCTGAAAAGACCCTGAGCCTTACCTTTATTCAATATATCTATAATGTATACCTTAAGGCATTTTTCCTTATGATCAACCCAGCTTTTATAAGCCTTTGGAAAGTATCTTTCTACCTCAAAAAGTATAATCGAATTTATATTCCTGAATGAATCTCTAATATACTCAGACAATTTTATCAGCTCATCGATGGGATCGGCAGCCTGATCTGCTATATGAAGATAGCTTTGCTGCCTTTCCTGTAAATGATTGTTAATCACTTCACAAACAAGCTCATTCTTATCTTTATAATACTGATAAATGGTTTTTTTGGAGATTCCAAGATTCCTCGCAATCTCATCCATTGTGATGATTTTCACACCGTAACTCAGAAAAAACTCTTCTGCACCTTTTACTATTCGTTCTTTCATTTCAATGGCATTATTTACTACACAAAACTACGGAAACTTTCAAAAGACCCAAAGTTTCCGTGGTTTATTTTTTAAAAAAAATGCTAATAATTGATTTTGAATACAGAAGGAATATTAAATTAGTCTTTAAAGTAATTGAGCTGATTTAAAGAGAAATTGCTAAAAGGCAGGGATAATTCTGAATGTTTGACTTGAATAGTATTAAGGAGCCGATTTTTGTTTTGGATTCTGACGGAAAACTCATTGAAAAGAATGAAGCCGGAAACGATAAATTAACCTTATTTTTCAAAGAAGGTAATCTCAAAAAGCCCTTGCAGCACCTCTTTAACCTGAGTCTCAAAGAGAATACTTCCAAAGGGATTCAACTTTGGGATAATTCGAATTACCTTATTTCTTTCCAAAGAGTCAATGAAAACCGGCTGATTGCACAATTCAGTCTTTTGCCCAAAGAAATTACAGAGAGCCATTTTTCAAAACAAAAAATTAATTTTCAGGAAATCATAGACAACCTTCCCCTCAATTTATATCTTAAAAATCCTTTAGGAGAAATCATCTATATCAATCCTTATTTTCAAAAGTCAAAATCAGGATTAAACAAAAATTTTCTTGGCCTCACGGTTATCGATTATATGGACAAAGAAACTGCAAGAAAGATTCAGGCTGAAGAAAAAGAAATATGGAGAACAGGTCATCCCAGGATGACAGAAAAAAATATGATTATAGATGGACAGTCTAAATCATTTCTTATAGGTAAGGTTCCGGCAGAATTTCCTGATCTTGGCAAAGTTCTTTTATGCTATAGCATTGATATCACTGAACAAAAGGAAACCTCTGAAACCCTAAAAAAAGAGAAAGAACTTGCAGAGGCCTCTTCTAAGGCCAAAGAGCAATTTATTTCGGTCATAAGTCATGAAATCAGAACTCCAATGAATACAGTAGTTGGAATGACTAACCTATTGCTTCAAAGCTCGCATTATCCTGAACAGAGAGATTATCTTAATGCTCTTAAGGCATCTTCGGACAATTTATTGGCCATTGTCAACGACATTCTAGATCTTTCTAAAATAGAATCCGGAAAAATCTTTTTTGAGCAAACAGATTTTTCTCTTCTTAATTTACTTGAAAATCTGAAGAAAACATTTGCCTTCAAAGCTGCTGAAAGGAATGTACTGATCACATTAAATGTGAGCAATGATATTCCCCTGTACCTCAAAGGCGATCCTTTCAGACTAAATCAAATACTGTTAAATCTGATTTCTAATTCAGTAAAATTTACTGAAGTGGGAACCATAGATATAATGGTAGATCTTATTGAATCCTCTCCCAAAGAAGTACAAATATTATTCACCATTAAAGACACAGGAATAGGAATACCAGAAGACAAGCTCTCTTTAATTTTCGAAAGCTTTACTCAGGCAGACCCTGATATATCCAGAAAATATGGAGGTACTGGTTTAGGTCTTACTATAACTAAAAAACTTATCGAGCTTCAGGGAGGAAATATAGGTGTGGAGAGTAAAGTTAAGGAAGGCTCAAAGTTCATCTTCAATCTGAAATTCGCCAGATCTCAAAAAACTAAAATTACAACGATACCTGAATCTTCCACTAATAAATATCAAGGCCTTGACCGTCTCAGACTTCTTGTTGTAGAAGACAATAAAATGAATCAGCTTGTAGTTCTTAAGTTCCTTGAAAAACAGAACATTCAAGTCGACATTGCAGAGAATGGCCCACAAGCCCTGGATCTTCTGAAAAAAAAGGAGTATGACCTAATACTTATGGACATACAAATGCCCGGAATGGATGGTTATCAGGTCAGTGAACAAATAAGAAAAGAATTCCCTGCACCTACAAACAGTACCCCAATTATAGCATTAACAGCTATGGCTTTGTCAGAAGTACAGGAAAAAATTAAAGTATATGGAATCAATGATTACATTTTAAAACCCTTTAGTCCTGACAATCTCTTTTCCAAAATAGTTGAAAATGCCGGCAATGTAATTAAATACACAACACCAATTAAAACTCTTCAACCAGTGATTACAAATCAAAAACACACTGACCTGTCTTATCTGATCAATGCATCTGATAATAATGCGGGATTCATTAAACAAATGATTGAGATCTTCCTTAAACAGACCCCCGACTTTTTACAAGAATTAAGGACCTTTCACGACAACCAGGACTGGGAGAACTTCAGAAAAGTAATGCATAAAATGAAGCCCACCATTAAGATGATGGGCATTAATGAATTGAACAAAGATGTTGAGTTTATTGAAACCTCAGTTAAGCAGCAACAGAATCTTTCAGAAGTATCTGCACACCTAACTACTATTGATACCGTTTGCAAGGCTTCCTTTCAAGAGCTACAGCTGGAACTGCAAAAGCTTGCGTGATAAAGCATCATCGCATTACTTCCAGCCAGCCCTTTATTTTCTTTTTATTAAGATCAACAATATAATAGTAAATTCCATCGGGGTATCCCACTGGGTTCCATGAAAAACCAGGGTCTTCAGATTTGAATACCCTGCTTCCCCACCTGTTAAAAATTTCTATTCCGTTAAAGTGATATTCACAGTTGCCTCCATATAAGTTTTCTACTATGAAAGTATCATTTTTATTATCACCGTTTGGTGTTATCAAATTCGTTGGCTCTGCATTATCTACAGTTGTTTCACTATCCTTTACTCTTAAAGTCAATGTATCATATACCTGATGGGAATGCACGCAACTACTGTCCTTTAACTTAAAAACAACATTAAACACACCCGGATTAAGTTCTCCGCAGTCCGGCATCCACAAGAGCGGATTGGCAATAGAATCCTTGCCATTTGTATTGGTGAAAAATATTCCCTTTTCCTCCAAGTCAAAGTCAAGACCTGTGGCTGATAAATACATATAATCTGCAGAATCCAGCCCTATTGCATTTATCTTATTGACAGATCCAGGGAAGACATCTATCGACTTACCTCCTGGATCAAATTGTAAAACAGGGGCCGGGTTCTCAGGAGGCGGAATGATTAAAACTTTTATATTAAGCGTATCTGTTCGAGGATGGGGACATCCATCGTCGCTTACTATAATATCCAGATCAAATAACTTTTCTTCCTCAATAAGTAATTTATCACATGGATTAAATACAAACTGGGCACGGACAGTGTCATTTACTCCAGGAGTTAATTGTTGAGGCCCGGGAGGTGTAAAGATATTAGTCGGAAGATTTGTAACGATCTTGGATATATGAATATTAGCCGGACGTTTCAAAATTGTTGTACTTGAGTCAGATAATAAAAGCTCAAAGGCCTTTATTTCATTCAATTTCACTACAAAAGTATCTCCTTTAAACTCAGTATCCGGCCCTTCAGGCTTTTCAATATCTACCTTTGGACCAAGGTTTAGAGGGCAAGTCTTTACCAGGAATTGATAATCACGTCTCACCTGCCCTATCTTTCTATTGTTCCTGTACTCATCAACTATCATAGAAACAACAAACAAAGTATTATCGCCTTCACTAGGATTCACCGATAAAACGCCATTGCGTGGGTTTACTTTTAGTGCAGGATTTCCATGAATCATATTTGAAGCACTATATCCTGATCTCCAGCTTATAGGATCATAAGGTGCAGGTTTAGGATCAGGCAATGCTTCTCCGTAAATACTCGCATGACCGTTTAAAGGCGTTACCAGAGTGTACACTAATGAATCACCATCAGGATCATAACCACCGAAGTTATATGTATTCATTTGGTTTCTGCAAAAGTAATCCGCTACTATATCTTCAAAAACAGGTGAAGAATTTACAAAGGGTCTCCCAGCTCTTTTTACTGCGGGAAACTCAAGATAAAAAACCTGACCAGCTTTATCAGGTTCCTGAATGTTTTGAATCACACCATTCCTACAACACCTTTCCCAGACAATATAATACCCTCCGGGGTCATCATAAATTTCAGGATCAAGAAAGATATTGGCTTTGTATTTAAGATTTAAAGTCTCCTGAACTCCTCGCTCCAGAAAGTCACATTCTTCAGTTGCATATTTAACCGTTTCATAATCAATATTCCTAACCAGTTCCTGCGAACCTATCAATGCATTATCTGATTTCCGGAAAATATTTGTTTTGATGGTAATATCAGCTTCCAATAACCCCGCTGCTGCATGGAGCTTATCGAAATAAAGTCTCATACTAAGTGTATAAGTATATCCCCGATAGTGGCGTAATTGGAATTCGCCTCCTACGATGTGGCTGGCGAAAAGTCTGGAACTGAGGAGGAGAATAAAAAATAGAAAATAGATCTTTTTCATACTCAAAATTAATATTTCTCGTCTAAAGACAAAGGATAATTCATTATTGTTTAATTTTGGATACCATGAGTAAAAAAGATAAACAATTTCGCTTTGAAAAAGTAACAATTGGCGAAATGGCAGCCGAGGGAAAATGCGTGGCACGAGTAAATGACAAGGTGATTTTCACCGAGTTTCTGGCACCTGGCGATGTAGCCGATCTGAGAATTTATAAAACAAAAAAAAGATTTGCATTCGCTAAGGCGGAACATATCTACGAATTTTCTTCTTCCCGAACCACTCCGGTTTGTGAGCATTTCGGTACGTGCGGAGGATGTAAATGGCAACATATCACCTATGAAAATCAAGCTCTTTATAAAGAAAAACAAGTAAAAGATAATCTTGAAAGAATAGGTAAAATAAACGTTGAAGAATATCTGCCTATTGTGCAGGCAAAATCAATTTATAATTACAGAAACAAACTTGAATTTTCCTTTTCCGATAAAAGGTGGCTTACCAATGAGGAAATTTCAACTGAAGACACCCTTAGTGACATGAATGGGCTTGGTTTTCACGTGCCTGAAAGATTCGATAAAGTTCTGGATATAAAAAAGTGTCATCTTCAGCAGGACCCTTCAAATGCTATCAGACTTGAAGTCAGGAAATTTGCAGTAGAACATGAGATCCCTTTTTACAATTTGAGGGAACATTTCGGAGTACTGAGAAATCTGATTATCCGAAATTCTAGTCTGGGAGAACTTATGGTTATCCTTCAGGTGAAGGAATTTACGAATAAAGTAGAATCACTTCTTGAACATCTAAAACTTCAATTCCCTGAAATAACCAGCTTGCAATATGTGGTAAATCAGAAGTCCAATGACACTTTCCATGATCTTGATATTCACCTGTTCCATGGCAAGCCATATATTACCGAACAAATGGAAAATCTGAATTTCAGGATAAGTCCTAAATCCTTTTATCAGACCAATTCGATTCAGGCATATGAGCTATATAAAGTAACCAGAGACTTTGCTGGACTTACAGGAAAGGAAAATGTATATGACTTATATACAGGTACAGGTACTATAGCGAATTTTGTCGCTGGCAGAGCAAAAAAGGTAACTGGTATTGAATATGTGCCAATGGCAATAGAAGATGCAAAGATAAATTCTTCAATCAATAATATTTCCAATACTTCATTTTATGCAGGTGACGTGAAAGATATTCTTACTGCGTCTTTCCTTGAAAAAGAAGGGGCTCCGGATGTTATCATCACAGATCCTCCAAGGGCAGGTATGCATGAACATGTGGTCCAGAAAATGCTTGAATTGGCTCCGCAAAGAATTGTCTATGTTAGCTGCAACCCAGCTACACAAGCGAGAGACCTTGCTTTACTAAATGAAAAATATGCAGTGAAAAAGGTAAGGCCTGTGGATATGTTTCCTCAAACCCATCATGTGGAGAATGTTGCATTATTGGAAAAAATTAACTGATCATCATGAATAACGATCCGGAACTAAGCGGTAGATATTTAGGTACAATTTCAAGAGACTTTGTACTTGTAGCAGACACTATTAAAGAAGCTTCTTATCAGGTAAGAGTCAGAAACATTTCCAAATATCCCATCTTTCCAATTTCAAAGACGGATATCGCTATTGGTAAATTACTTATTGGCAGAAAAGAGTTGGCTTTGGAATGGAATTACTACATTTCATTTCTTGATGAATTTATCCAAAGAACACTTGTCTCAGAAGACATGCTTCCTGAATTTGAAGCTGCATATAAAAATCCCGATGAATATTGTTGCTTGTTTGTAATAGATGAGGAATTTACAAATTTTGTTTTTATTCCTTATCCTGAAGACTGATGCTTATTTCCCTTACAAATAAAAGTGATACATCAAGAGTCTATGGACTTGATATTCTCAGGGCAATAGCCATCATATTTGTATTGGAAGAACATGGCAATGATTTCCTTTATGAGGCTTTTTCAATAAAAGCACCGCATCTTGACGGAGTCAAGTTGTTTTTTGTATTAAGTGGATTTCTGATAGGTCAGATACTAATCAAAACATTACATACAGGCCTTTCAATGAAAGACCTGTATGCTTTCTGGGTCAGAAGGTGGTTCAGAACTTTACCGAATTATTATCTCGTTTTAATTATTCTTGTCGGATTCAACATACTTATTCCTGAATTCAAAGGAACATACGCATCCTTCTTTTTCTTTTGCCAGAATCTTTTTTACCCTCAACAACGCTTTTTTCTTGAATCATGGAGCCTTGCAGTTGAAGAGTGGTTTTACATTTTATTTCCTATTACTTTATATCTTCTTAATAAAGCCTTTCCGTCAAGACACAAAATTAGTTTGCTTGCATCAATTGGAGTATTCATTATAGGGGCTGTCTTAGTAAGAGTATACAAAGAAAGCTACTTGGATATTCAAATGTTCAAAGACTGGGATGTGGAGTTTAGAAAAGTTGTTTTTACAAGGCTTGACAATATAGTATTTGGTGTACTGGGAGCATTTATCAGTACCTATTACCATTCAATGTGGGTTAAATATAAAATAATCTTGCTGATATCAGGGATTCTTTTCCTTCTTGGGGACAGGATATACTTTTTATTCATCACAAATAACATCATATCATTCGGTTGGTACTCCAACATTATATCGTTTACAATGGGCTCACTGGCTACTCTTGCCTTATTACCATTTTTATCAGAATTAAAGACCGGCAAAGGGTTATTATTCAGACTTCTGACTTACACCAGCATTATCTCCTACTCTCTTTACATGGTCAATTTGTCTATTGTAAGATTCAGAGTTATCCCCTATTCTAATGAGTGGTTGATAAAGTTCGGATTGAGCTCGTATATAACATATATAGATGTAGCATTGTACTGGATTTATACTATTACTCTTTCATTGCTTTTATATCATTTCTTTGAAAGACCTATGACAAGCCTAAGAGATAAGTTATATATAAAAAAATCTCAACCAAGTGTATAATCAGTAAGAACCGTTTGAGTCTTTCCTCCCTGAAGAAATTTAATTTTTAATATATCTAATTAAAGGAATTAATATGGATAGACTCAACAATCAATATTAAACTCTGATTAAAAAATTCAATACAACTAAAAATAAGTGCAAGGCCTATTAAATAAAAAAATCGGATAGAGTAATAATCTATCCGATTTCATTTTTCCTGATATAAAATTTTATTCTACAACAACCTTGGCAGAAGAAATTAAGTCCTTGTCCAAATGTATCAAACGTACATAGTATATACCTTTCTTCTGACCTGATATATTTATTTCTTCATTAGCAGAAACATTTTCCTTCCAATAAATTACTTGTCCTAAGGTATTTAACACCTCCATTGATATTCTCGTTTCAGATTCTAAATCAAGCTTAAAAACCCCAGCTGAGGGATTCGGATAAACTCTAATTTTCTGTTGAGATGGCTTTTGATTAAACAAAGATAAAACACAGCCTTCTTCAGCTGTTCCTGGTGTTGCATATACAGGAAGCTCTAAATAATCTCTAACATAAACATCCGAATAAGACCAATTAGCTCCCATGTTATTATCTTTATCTGCGTCACAGAATTTTAAAGAAGGACCGGTTCCATCTGCCTGCACAGGCCAAGGAAAGCTAAATGAATATTCCACCTGATCAACAACCATATCTGCAGAGTTTCTTAATATAATTTTTTCACCACTATTATTAAGACTTCCTGTTGTCCACTGATAAGTATTAGATAAATTAAAAAAAGAATTGAAGTAAGTTTGATTTGCACAAATCACAATATATTGGTGAGGTCCTATCACTACAGAAGGAAATACAAAATCAATTCCATCCGAAAAGTAATAACCACCAATATTTATAGCTTCAGGACCATTATTATAAAGTTCTATAAACTCCAGAGTGTCTGTACCAGGGTTATTATACATAATTTCAGAAATAACCAGCGGAGCCTTAGTATTATTAAAAACAAAACTAAAGGATTGAGATATAAATTTATTCCCTATCTCATCAGAAATATTACTGATATTAATTGAATTCAAATTTCCAATTTCCAATGGTGCAGATAGTCCAAGTATTACTGTATCTCCAGAGCCCGAAAGAGTTGCGGATGTAATATTTAATCCTGAATAATTAGACAATACCTGTGCAGAAGAAGCATTCAAAGGCTCATTAAAAACTACTTTGATCGTATTATTCTGAGGCGCGTATATTCTATTTACAACAGGAGGATAAGTATCCCCTGGTTCATTACATATAGAATTTCCATCACCTGGAGAAGCGTAAATAAGAGAGCCATCATCAAAGATCCCTCCTATATCATTTGAAGCAGCCCAGTAATATCCAAAAGCATTATTGGAATTAACATTGCATAATACCAGTGAAGAACCCTCTCCATCTGCCCTGTCGTCCCAAGGCTCCTTATTATCATATTCAACAGAATCTGCAATGATGCCAGCAGGAGTCTTGATAACGATCTTTTCGCCACTATTACTTAAGCCACCACTATCCCACTGAAGAGGAGCTAAACCAAATGTCTGTTCAAAAAAAACTGCATACCTTGCTACAACAACATAATTACCTGGTTTAAGTGTATAGTCAGGAAACACATAATTAAATCCGCTGGTTACTTTATAACCTGACAAATTCAATGATTGATTGCCCTTATTATATAATTCAATAAACTCCAGAGTATCATTACCAGGTTGATTATAGAGTATTTCTGTTATTACAAGATCAGACTGAGCGAATGCATTTACTGCAAACAACAAACAATAAATTTTAAATATTACTATCTTCTTCATATTAATACATTAATGGCTATTATCACATTAAAATGATATACCTAACTTTATTACTATTAAATTTTTATATGGAGATTCATCACGATGTGTCAGGTCTACAAGACCTAACAAATAACTGTCAACTTTTGATGTTATCGGCTGCTTATACCCTAAGCCCGAGAAGAAGTTTGTAATATAAACTCTACGGTATTCAAAGTTAAGATCATTCCTATATGGGACATTACAATAAAGATACTCCAAATGCAGAAAGAAATTTTTCAAGAAATAAACTCTTGTAAAGATATTGGTTCCAAATGCACTGTTATTTTCAGAATCATCATTTCTGAAGTAATAAAGATAGTTAAGGCCAACTCCTGCGTCAACCCTGTTATTTAGGCTATAAAAAATCACAGGAGCTACATCAATATGCTTCAATTGAAGATGATAATTAAATCCAAACTTTATATGCCCTCTCTGTCCTTTATTAAAAGAGGCAGCTGAATCATTCTGCCCAATAGCACTCTCTATAAATGAAATAGAAAGCAACAAAATCACAAGAATATTTTTCAGATTATTAGTCAGACGATAAGCCATATTTTAAATAGGGAAATTAAATCCTTAATACAAATTACCTGTATTGATTGTTAAGTTTAAGTTAAGCTTATGACAAATATTTGTTATTAAAATGAAGCTTCAATTTAAAAAAATAAGCTATATTTAAAAAATAATTATAAATCACCTAAGATTTATTACATTTTTATTATTTCACTATTTATAGAGATAAAAAAAATAATTATGAATTACCGCATTACTTCTCTTTATACGCTAGTAATATTCTTACTTCTCACCAATTGCAATTCGAAAAAAGGATGTACAGACCCCCACTCTACAAGCTTTGATACAGAGGCAAAGATAGATGACGGTAGTTGCTCTTATCCATCTACAGCAGGTAATATTTCAACTGTAAGAAAGTTAAAAAAAGATTTTGAGGAATTGTCTGGACTTAAATATGTTGATAAAAGATTATGGACAATAATTGACCCTGCTGGAGAAGACATGATCTATAGTATAAACCTTGTCACAGGAGAACCAAAAGAGACTATCAAAGTGCCTGGTATCAGCAGTATCAACTTTGAAGCGATTACTTCAAGTGATACGGATTTTTTTATTGGAGACATAGGAAACAATAAAGGCAACAGAAAAGATCTTGTTATTTATAAAGTTCCGATTCCTTCACCTATTACTATAGAAAATACATCTACAGCTGAAGAAATTAAATTTCACTATCCTGAGCAAAAAGATTTTAGGAGTAATACTTCTACAGATTTTGATGCTGAAGCGATATTTTACAAAAACGGATACATTTATCTTTTTACCAAAAATAATACAAATACAAAGACTAGTTTATACGAGATTCCTGCGACTCCTGGAAATCATGCAGCCCGCTTAAAAGGAATATTTGATGTACAGGGAAAAATAACGGATGCCGACATTAATCCAGATGGAACTAAAGTAGTTCTGATTGGCCATAATAAAGACACAGAGCAAGTCTTCTGCTGGTTGTTAAAAGATTATAAAGGCACTGATTTCTTCACTGGAACCAAAACCTTATTACAAATAGGAGAATTAGATGAGATCGGACAAGCAGAAGGGGTAACATTCTATAACGACAAAAATGTCTTTATCTCAAACGAAAAAAATAATGGTGTGCCTGCCAACGTATATTTATTGGACATAAGTAAAATTCAATAAATAAGCAGTTCCAATCAAAAAAATTATCAAGCCATTTTCTAGAGGTTATTTATTGCCTAATAAGTTCTTATAAATAATTATATAACAGAAAAAAAAATTATGAGGCATGCTTCCCATTGGAAGTACTTATCACCAATGAGCTTCAGAAACATTTTATAGTAACCACCTTAACATCATACCTTATTATAATCAATTAAGAGAATAAAAAAATGATAAAATAAGATCATGAAGCAGCGTTCTGTTACAAAATAAAGTCTTTACGTCAAATTTAAATATAATGGTGATTTAACCATTTATTCTTTTACATATTAGTACCGTCAATGAAAAAGAAGTTTTTATATTTTGGGATTGGTATAACACTCCTCATCGGAGTTATTTATTGTCCTATAAAATTTACATATATAGTATATTCTACAGGTAAAGTATTTCCTACACATGAGTGGATATTAGGCAGGACATACGATGGAAGGATAACAGAAACAATTAAAAACAATCAGCTAGGCCTCATCAGTTCCTATGCAGGAAAAGAGTTTCAGAGAGGAGATGTATTTGATTTTTACATTAATCCGGAAATCAACGACAAGCAATTTGTTGAAAGAGGAGAAACCATAGGTGTTCTCAACTCAACAGAATTAATGCGTCAGATCAATCAGCTAAAAGGAGAAAGAGAAGTAGAAAAAGCTTTATTAAAAGTGTATTCTACTGGTCAGAAAATCCAGACTATCAAAGAAGCAGAAACAAATTTAACTTTAGCTAAAGAGAGATATTCCATTCAGGACAAACTCATATCAAGACAAACTGATCTATACAAAGATTCACTGATTTCTCCCCAGCAGTACGACATTGCGAAGAATGACTATGAATTAAGTAAAATTAATCTGGCACTCGCTGAAGCTCAGATAAAAACTTTATCCACTGGAGAGAAGCCTGAACAGATAAAGTTCATCATAGAAAAGATTGAAAATCTTTCGGGACAGATCGCAAGTCTTGAATCAAGAAAAGACGCCTTACATATTAAAGCTCCATTCTCCGGTCTCATCCAAAGAAAGAAAGGAGGACAATCAACGGTAGAGGTTCTTGCAAATATTGTCGATACATCCTCCTATATTATAGTTACTCCAATAAAAATCAAAGAGTTTAAAAATCTATCCAAAGGTCAAAAATGTAAACTCAATTTATTTAATACGGACTGTGAAATGGAAGCCACAATCTGTCATATAGATAATGCAATACAAATCATAGGTGGTAAACAAGCTATCTATGTTACCGCAAAAATTGACAAAAAATGTCCGGGAGTATACCCTGGGATATTTGCCCAGACCAACATAGAATGTGGCGAACACACAATAATTGAATATTCTAAACTATTATTCCAAAGCTTGTTCTACAGATGATGCTCCGTTATGAAAGGAAGTACTTTGTCCCTAATGATCGGTTAGATGAATTAAGGGCAAGGTTAATGCCATTTGTTAATCCGGATGTTCATACTAAGGTAGGAGAATCCGGGCTTAGCCAATATACAGTTCGAAGTATTTATTATGATACTCCATTCATGGAATATTATTATGAAAAAAAAGAAGGACTTGAATTCAGAAATAAGTTCAGAATAAGAGGCTATGACAATCAAAAAGAAGACAGCATTGTTTTTCTTGAAATAAAAAGAAAGCTTAGCAACAGAATAGGAAAGCATAGAGCAACCCTCAAATTCAGTGATCTTAAATCTCTTCTGACCACCGGCAATACAAGAGATTATATAAATGGACCGAAGCTTCCTAAAGCTTTGAAAGACGCGGATAAATTTCTATTTTATTATTACTCTAAATCATTAAAACCAGTAAACCTTGTGGTATATGACAGAGAGGCCTTTCATGGGAAGTTTGACGATGAGGTTAGAATTACTTTTGATAAAAACGTACGAACTTCAATTTATCCAACCATAGACGAATTATATTCAGAAGAAAGACTTAAGCTGATCACTCCAGGCTTCTTCGTGCTTGAAATAAAGTATTATAATATTATGCCTACATGGGCCAGATCTATTGTAGAAGAGTTTTCTCTGCAACTTGAAGCAATATCAAAATATTCTTCAGGTCTGGACATTCATCATACAACATATGGCAGGATGAGGTTTTCGCCAATATCACTATCAAGAAATCCATTTTATAGATTATAAAAATTATGAATGAAGAATTACAGGATATTTTTTTCTATGCTTTAACGATAAAAGATGTAATAGGGAGATTATTAGTTGCGCTGTTTTGTGGCATAATGATCTCATTATTTTACAGGATAACCTATAAGGGTTATAGTTATTCATCAACATTTGTCAACTCCATTATATTACTTACCATGATTACAACTATTGTAATTATGGTTATCGGCAATAACCTTGCAGCAGCTTTTGGTCTCGTAGGCGCTATGTCTATAATTCGTTTCAGAACAGCTATCAAAGACACTATAGATATCATGTTTATATTTTTCTCGCTGGCAATAGGACTTGCGTGTGGAGTAGATTTTGTCTCTGTAGCTATTATAGGAACGATGGTAATCGGATCCATTTATTTCCTTATTGTAAAATTCAACTTATCTGCTCCAAGAAAAAAAGATTTCTTATTACAACTTATAACAGTCGGACAAGAAAGCGATGGTAAGGAGTTAAATAAAATCATTTCAAAATATTGCAGAAAACATAAGGTTGTAAATGTAAAAGGATTGGGAGAAGATCGTTCTAACATGCTTGAAGTTTCCTATTACATTAAGTTAAAAGATGAAAACAGCGGACAAAATTTCATAAAAGAAATTAAGGCTGTAGACGAAGTTAAACATGCCAATTTATTTTTCGACGAGGAATAGCAGATGAATAGGAGAAAAAACGTTCGGATACAATTATATATTTATATATGTCTTTTATATTTCATATCCGTATTGCCTACCAATGCTCAAGATAGAAACCAGACATGGACATTAGATCAATGTATTGAATATGCTTTAAAACACAACTTTACAATACAGCAAACGAATCTTCAGAGCGATAAAGCTGCTATCAACTTAAAATCTGCCAAAAACAACTATCTCCCAGAAATAGTAGGAAAAGGTAGAAATATATATAACTGGGGATTATTTGTTGATCCCGCGACCAATTTACTTACAACCCAAAGCAGTGAAATATATACAGGATCTGTTGAAGGAGAGCTAACGCTTTTTAACGGAGGTTATAATTATTACACATTAAAACAAAACAGAGATCTGTTGAATGCCACAATCTCTGACAATAAAAAAGTAAGTAATGATATAACGCTCTCCATCATTGGAGCATTTTATCAGGTCTTGTTTGCACAGGAACAGATAAAAATAACCAATACCCAAAAAGATCAATCCCGAATTCAATATGAATTGATAAAGGGTATGGTTGACAAAGGTGTACTCTCAAAAATTAATCATCAGGAAATTGAATCTGAAGTAGCACAAAGAGATGCAGCAATAACTATTGCTAACAGCAACATGCAACGTAGCCAGCTTGCTTTAAAGCAGCTTCTGGCTTATACTGATGGCAATCTTGATCTGGCAAATGAAGATAAAAACTCAATACCAGATTCCTTGCAAATTGAACCATACGAGGAAATTAAAGAAAAAGCATGCATCTTTTTACCTGAAATAAAAAGTGCACAATACAGACTGAATGCTCTTCAATATAGAAGCCAGGCAACTAACTCTCTTCGACTATTTAACTTCTCAGTATCAGGGGGAGTTATCACAAGAAGCTCAAATCTTGTTCAACTTGAGCAGAAGAAGCAATTCAAGCAAAACCTTACTGAATATGTTTCATTCAATCTTGCAGTACCTATATTCAGCAAATTTTTAAAGGTTAATGCATTATCACTATCTAAAATAGATATTGATATACAAAAAAAAGAACTCGACAAAGTTAACTTAGAAGTAGAACAAAAAATTCAGGCAGCTTACCTTGATCTTGTGACAGCACATAATAACTTCAAGGCTTTGGACAAAAAAACAAAAGCATTTCAAGCCCAGTATAATTATGCTTCAAAATCTTATTCATCAGGTATCATAAATTATATAGAGTATTATTATGCTGCGAATATGCTTGTTACTTCTCAACTAGAGCAATTGATTGCCGAATATGATTTTTATCTTAAAAGAAAAACTTTAGAATTTTATGAAGGCAAAGGTTATTGTCAGCGATAATAAAATTGGAAAATCAAATAACCTGAAGTAATTCCACTTTTGATTCCTCTGCTGCCCTTTTATACATAGCCATATACTGTTCTCCTATAAGATTCCAGTCATATTCCTTCAGAAGCTTTTCAGCAGCTTTTTGTGCATGTATCTGCACAGACTCTTTGCGCTCCATTAATTCTTCAATTTTGAGTGCAAGATCATCACTATTTCGAGATTGAAAAAACAAGCAATGCTCCTGCTCTTTAAACATTTCTGTCACACAGGGAAGATCAGAAGAAATGAGCGGTATACCTGCAGCAACAGGCTCAAGGACAGAATATGGTAAATACTCCAATTCACTGGGCATTACAAAGGCATTACAAATTTTAAACAATGTATTTCTTTGAACATCATTTACCCAGTCCAGCACAACTATATTACTTCCAAGTTTTTTAGTTTTATCATCTATTTTTTTTAGATAACTATCCCATTTCAATTCCCAGCTTACATTCCTTCTTCCCGCTAGAATAAACTTAACATTTCTTCCTTTCTTCATCAGTATCTTTGCGGCATCAAGAAAGTATTCTATCCCCTTTCCCTGAGCCCATCTAGACATGCACAGCACAACAAGCTCAGCTCCTCTTACCTTTGCTTTTATTTTCTTTTTAAATACTGCATCTTCTTTTTCATAATCATCAAAACGAACACCATTAGGTATAAAGCTTACAGCTTTATCATAAAAAACATTTCCATAAGCTATGCTAAGATTAATGTAAGATGAATAATTCAGGACATGAATCGTTTGTGCCTTTTCCAGCAACATTTCTTCGCAATTGATTGAAGAAACTGGATTCAGTCTTATACCCTTTTCAAATTTAGCAATGCCGTGTACACTGTATACTATTTTCTGTTCCGGCAATTCCTGAACAACCCGTGAAATAATTTTATCAATAATCCAGTGTGAATTAAAAACATGTATCAGATCATACTTTTCGGATTTTATTAATTTCACACAGTTTGACACATATTGAGCAGGATAAGTAGCAATAAGCTTAGAAGCATTATTAGCATTACATCTGTAATGCTTTGCAGAAACCGATAAATATTTCGGGCTATAGCCAAGATGAAAGACATCCAAATCCAAGGTTTTCCGAAGTTCAGAAGTAAGACCATTTACCACTCTCCCTACTCCTCCCAAAACATGTTCACCGAATTCCAAGGTTACAAATAAAATTTTCATAGATACAATTATTAGGGATTCAAAGAAAATTAATGTTCCTTTTCCATGCAGAGTATACATAAAAGTAAACTCTAAGTATATATTATGTTAATGTTGTATGGAACAAATAATCGAGAAGGACTTGAATCCTTTCTGATTATATAAGAACAGTTTAAACTTGCGGTATTAACGATTTAAAAATTCTAGGAATGAGCTTGATCAGAGTGGATACTCAAAATATGATATGCGGTATTTCAGGTGCTTCCACTCTGATAGCTCAAACACTACTTCCTCACACTAAACTAAAGATTGTTTTGGGAACAGCATCCAACTTTCTTGGATATTGAGGTCACTTCCCTATTCTTATTATTTGAATTATTTTTCATGACAATTTCAAGCCCTTTTTCCGTGAGGCCTTCCATAGCCATTCTATTTTGTTTTATCAGATACAGTCTATTCACTATTATTAATCCTGCCACGAAAGAAATTGGAGATTCTGCTGAATCAATGAAAAGAAAGTATAAAAAACTACTCATCTTTTTGACCAATGAGATCAGCCATCACCTGAAATTTGTTATAAGACTTCATTGTATAGAATTCTTTAAAGTGAATCCAATCTCTGTTATCCCATCCTACCCTCTGAAATACACCTAAGTTTTCATCTTCAACTCTAATGTATTTAAAGTCTGTCCTGTTCTTTTTAACAAAGCTTTCTACCATACAGGTGCTTCTCATCCAGGTGTCATGAAAGACTATGAAGCCTCCCATATCCAGCAAACGATCTGCATAAAAAAAATCAACAAAGATGCCATCAAATCTATGATCGCCATCAATAAAGATTAAATCAAAAGTCCTTTGTTCATTCAACAACTGGGGCAATACTATATGGGAGAAGTTACGATGCAGTTCAAGGTTATGTCCCAATCCCAGCTTTTCTATATTTTTAACACCGATATTTTGAAATCTTTCCTGATAAGGATCAATGGCTATGTGGCGACTTTGTGATGCCGACATGATGTATGACCCCGACTTTCCATAAGCAAAACCTACTTCAAGAGTTCTCTTTAGGCCATTTTCCTTTACGAGTCTGTACAAGACTTCTCCTTGACTATCTGCAACTGATGTAACCTCATCTTCCTTAGGTATATCAATTGTATTTTTTATCAGGTTGAAAGCATCCATAAATTATATTTTTTATCAAGGTCTTTTAAAGTTTCAGCGACAAGGCTTCATCTTATTCGTTACATTCTTCCACATACCCTTAACCTTTACAATAAGTCTGAATTCATGTATACTTATGCATTCAAAAATTATTATCAGAAGACTTCAGGAAGGATGTTTATCAAATATCGTCAGAAATTTCAGTTCAGGGAGAGATAACTATTGAACGGTAAGTTTTAAATGATGATCGGTCAGATTGCGTTTACAAATGGTCGTTTTACCGGCTAAAAATATCGACAAATCACCTTTTTACACAAACAAAGGTGTTTAAACATCAATTTGAAAGACTCAAAAAAGTAATTCATTAAAAATAAAATTATACATATTCAACCAGCTGAAGTTTGAGTATAACTGTAGTACCTGATGGATTTCCATCCAAGGTAAATTCATCTCTTATACCAACCTCCATATTGGAATTATCCTTTGCATTAAGGAGTTCCAATCTGTCGCGGGTGAGGTTCATGGCCACGGACTTATAATCTTTACTTCTGCTTTCATTAATTACTTTAGAAGCCTCTCTGCCAATACCATTGTCATAGATATAACAGTTTAGAAAACCTTCTGATGGGAAAATCGAAATTTTTAATAATCCTCCGCTGGCCTTATGCCTCAGGCCATGCATGATAGAATTTTCAACATAAGGCTGGATGAGCATTGGAGGAATTGCAATCATATCAGATTCTATATCTTTCACTTCAATCTGATAAGTAAAAGAATTGCCCAGTCGCATCTGCTCAAGTTCGATATAGCTCTTTAACGCTTCCAGTTCGCTATGAAGACTTACCATTTCTTTTGATGTATTCTCCAGAATACTTCTCATCAATCTGGCATAACATGCAAGAAATCTATTTGCCTTATCGCTATTATTTGAATTTATAAACCCTTGGATAGAATTAAGAGAATTGAAAAGAAAATGAGGGTTCATCTGTGATCGCAGAAGACGTTGTTGTATTTCGAGATTAGCAAATTTCAATTGACTTTCTCTCGCATTCTTTCTCTGACTGTAATAACCGAATGCAAGAAAAATTAAGGCCAGGCCACCTGAAAAGCCAAAGATAATCCATAAACGTTCTTGAGCCGATTTATTTAATTCTGTTCTTTGTTTTTCAATATCCAACTCATTCTGCAGGTTTTCTTTAGCAAGCTTATTGAGCTTTACTGCTGTCTTCTGCGTGAGCAGATCCTGCTCTGACCTGCTCTTCTGAAGCTCTGATATCTCATGCGCTTTTCTTTCATTCTCCAACTCTTTCTGAGTCAATAACCACATTCTGCTAAGCCTATCTTTATTGAGCATCTCATTATTAAGAGCCATTTTCTGAAGACTATTTTGCTGAGCCAGCAGCACAATATCCTTCTCTCTTTGTTCTGATAATAGCTTATATTGTTTTAAAACAAGATTGTCGATTTCCTTATTGAGCAACAATTGCTGAATCTTTGACTCTTTAGTACTTATCAGAGAGTCCACTTCCGCCTGCCTGTTCTGAAAAAGAGTAGAGATAAGGCTTAAACTATCATTGAGTTTTTTATACTGATCATAATAATACTTCTGTTCTTTTGTTTTCCCTTTCTGTTCCATGATCTTGGATCTTATGTAATAGCATTGGGCGAGAAGAGATAAATTATTACTGTTTTTAATCAGATCAATAGCTATACGATTATTATCTGAAGCTTCACTATACTTTTTAAACTCAAGCAAAGTTGCTGCTAGATAGTTACGCACTGTAGCCTCTTTTTCTTTATTTCTATCCAGACTCACAACTTTCAATGCTTCATTCAATGCCATCAATGAAGAATCCAGATCCTTTCTTATATTATAGATTGCACCAATGTTAATTAATGTTATATAAAGGGAATCAGTATCTCCGGTTTCAATACTTGTATTCTTCGATTTTTTAAAATATACCAAAGCCTTTTCATTATCGGATTTGAAATTATAAAGGTATCCGATATTATTAAGAATAGTAGCCTTAGTATGCTGATCCACACTGTTAGTTACAAGGTCAAATTGTTTAAACTCCATTGAAAGTGCGTTATCATAGTCATGACGTTTTAAAAATATGTCACTTTTTTTCTTGTAAATCCTTTGAAGAAATACAACATCTTTGAAAGAACTTAAAGCAATTGCTTTGTCATATTCTACTAATGCAAGATCAGCCTGGTTGAGGTGAGAATAAATATCTCCTTCAGCTTCTTTGATATCTTTTTTAAATTCGGCATCAATAGATGTACTATCCGCCAGCTTGTAGTACTCAAGACCTTTTTTATAACCTCCCCAATCATGATATAGATCTCCCAGTGTCTTTAAAACTTCTGACTTCTTACCAACATTTTTATCAAAAATTTTCAGAGAAGTAAAAAGGTATTCCAAAGCTACAAGGTAACTGCCGTTTTTCTGAAATACTTTTCCAATAATAAAACTACTTTCTCCTTTTAATACAGTATCTTCTTTAGCTATAGCGTTATCATATACTATCCTTGCTTTATCCAAAGCCTGAGCAAATTTCCTTAGCTGCAAATCCTTTTGAGCATCTAGAAGCAATTGTTTTTCAAATACATTTTGAGCCAATGCCAGATTAGCTGTTAAAGCAAAGCAAAACACCCAAAACCAATTGAAGAAATAGGAGTTCATTAATTATTGAATAAGTATTTTAAGAATACATCTTTCCGCCGTCTTGAAACCTCTACCCTGGCTCCATCTTTCATAATCACCTGACTATCTTTGGGAAGGTATCTTTCCACAAATTCAAGATTAATCAAATGAGATTTATGAATCCTGAGAAACTTAGAGCCTGACAGTAATTCGTCAAATTCTTTGAGTGTTTTAGATACTAGCTGAGGCTGGTGGTTCTTAAGATAAAAAATTGTATAATTCCCATTTGCTTCACACCTGATTATTTCATTTACTTCTGCAACAAAAAATTCATCTTTGGATGGAAGCACAATTTTCTCATTTCCATTTTTGTTCTTTTGAAGAATTTTAATTTTGTTGGCCATTGCTTCGTTAGATACCTTAACAGCCTTATCTACAGCCTGAACAAGCAAATCAGGATCAACAGGTTTTAAAAGGTAGTCCAAAGCGCAAAAACGGAAAGCTTTTATAGCATAATGATCAAATGCGGTTACAAAAATTACCTGAAAAGTTGGCTCATCCGGCAGTTGCTGAAGTATATCGAAACCAACCCCATCTTTCATCTCTACATCCAGAAAAACCAGGTCAGGATTATTTTTTTCAATAGCCTGAAGCCCGGAAACTACCCCATGAGCAAAATCAACTACGTTAATATCAGGACAATACCTATTCAACAACCCTCTTAATGCTTCAACACTGGTAAGTTCATCATCTATTATTATAGCTGACTTATTCATATTATTCGCTTATATTTATAATTTGTAAGAAAGAAGTAAGAAACATATCCAAGATAACATTTTTTTTACATCTTTATATTACCGTCTTCATATAGTATTTCCCAACAGCATAGTCACTACCATGCCATTAAAATGTATTATTCTAAGTTTGTCTCTACTGGCCAGCTATACTCTGATAGCCCAGGATATAAGCTTTGAGAAGAAGGTAATTTCAATTGAAGAGCTCATAGACTCCACAGTATCAATAGGTTCATTCCTGGACCTTGATATCAGGCATTCTCCGGTAAGTATTTCAGTTATTACTGCAGATCAGATTCAAAACTCAGGAGCAAGGCATCTTTCTGAACTACTAGAAATATATGTACCTGGTTTTCAATACATGTACAATAAATGGAATGGTATCATTTGGGGAATGCGGGGAGTAGCTGCAGACAGGAATACAAAATTTATTTTTCTGGTCAATGGCCATAAAATGAATACTGAATCCAGAGATGGGGCATTTTCAGAACTTAACCTTGGTTTTTTATCAGACCTCGAAAAAGTTGAAGTATTAAGAGGTCCTTCCGGACTTGTTTATGGTTCCGGCTCTATAGGTGGCGTTATCAACCTTGTAACTAAAAGATATATACAAGATAGAAAATTACTGGAAGCAAATATAGAGACCTGGAGCCTCAGAACCGGTGGAACCACCGACAACTTTACGGTTTCAGAAAGGCTACAAAATGGTGGTACGATACAACTTTATGGTGGAATAAAATGGTCTCAAGGAAGCGGCATGGAAACTCCACATATTTATGGAAGACCTTCCTGGCCATCACCACAAACAAGAGATGATCATCCGACTACCGGCATACCAGCTACTGGTAGCAGTTGGGACACTCCAGGTAACTTTATTTTCTCAACAGATTATCAGATTAAAAACTGGAGAGCCTATGCACGTGTAACACATCAGGTGACCAATGCAGCTGGAATGTTTGTAATGGACCCCTGGCCTGAAATAGCAGGAGTGCCTGATTCCACGGCTAGCCCAAGAATAGTTGATGGCAAGCTCGTGAGACCGGTTGGCTTCTGGGGGCAGACAGAGGGGAATGGCAATAACAGACGGCAATATAAACTAAGCAATATCACCATACAGATAAACAGAGATTTCAAATTAAATAAAAATCCAATCAAGCTGAATTGTGGTGTAGATCTGGTCTCCAGCAAAATCACTGTACAAAATCTCCCTGCATATAACAATGTTACAAACGAAGAAATTAAAGAAATTGAAACGTTCGGAGAAAGAAGATTTAATCTAACAGGCACATACATCATAAATAGGAGATCTTTTCAAATAGCGACTGGTATCGATAGTAGATTATTTATTTTCGGAAAAGATCTTGCCGGCAAAAACTCTCAGCAAGAAAAAGCAAACCACCCTATTATTGCAAATGTAATGTACTTCAATCAGGCGATTTTCTCTGAAGGTGTATTTTTTCCTGATCCTAAAATAATGCTGGACATGGGTATCAGATATGATATTCATACACGTACCATAAACATAGGCGGGTTCATCAACTCAAGACTTGGAATGGTTTATACCATTAATCAGAACAGCAATATCAGACTTACCTATCAATCATCAGGAAACAATGGAAGCGCCGACAATTACGAACCCAACAGAAATATCTTCGATGATCAGGGAGTACCGTATCAGGTACCGCATTATGAAGTGCCAACTGTAAAGCCGAATGAAAACTCCACTCCTATAGAACCTGTAAGCAATAAAGAACTCAGAGCTCTGAAACCAGAGAAAGCTTATTCATGGGAACTATCAAGTCTCTATGAAAAAAAGAATTTAAGAGTGCATGCTTCTTTATCATACAATACCATCAAAGACCTATTTGCATGGAACCAGGCATCTTTCAGAGTAATCAACATTGGGAAATATCATTTTGTAAACGGTGAAATAGAATTACAATATAACATCGGAAAACTCTCTATAGGCCTCAACCACGTCATAACAAGGCTGGTCAATACAGATGTGCTTAAAGAAGGAAAACAAATGGATAAACTGGTATTTAAGGATAATGACTACAACACAAAAGTTATTGACGGGCAAACCTATTATTATCCTGTCGTATTAAAAAATTCACAAGGCAATGATTCCACTACTAAATTCACTATCAACCCCGTATCAGATGGTATTTCAGTCGATGGTAAGAATTTTCTTAATCTTGCATCCAATGTATCAAAAGCTTACATGGATTTTTCTTTCAACAGATGGTTTTCTGTTCACTCGGACTGGCGCTTATTTTGGGGTCTCAAAGGAAGAAGCGACCTTATTAACTATACACCGGGAGAAACAGGTGTATTGCAAGACTACTCAAAATACTATCAATACAATAGTACCTATCCGTACCTTAATATAGACAGAAGAATGATTGTAAAATGGAACATGGGCTTTAAATTAGCTTTGAAAAATTCAATGTTTCAGCTTTTCATCTATGACATCCTATCACCCCAATCATCATCTAATAATATAAATTCTATCAGATGGCAACAAATGTCTGATTCAAAAGTACAGACTGACCTTTATAGTTATGATTTCAGGTCATATGCATTAAAAGTTACTTTCTTTTTCTAGAAAAACTATATGAACCTTTTTAGTACTATACTATAAATTTCCGATGAGTAAAAAATTAAAAAGATTTTAGTCATTGTCTCATTACTTACAATGACTAACATAAATAGTATTAATAAATAATAATCTTATTGCCTCCAATCAGATAAAGCCCTTCGCTCAAACCATAGATCTGATTTAGTCCTTTGTTATATTTAATCCTACCAAATGATTTCCCTTCTACATTATATATTTCTACCTCTCCTGCATCCGGAGCGTTTATATAAAGAACCTTTTCATAAGAGTAAACATTAGTAACATATAGTGCTTGCTGAATTTGTATCTGCCCTGTTACTACATCAGTGCCTTCATAAGATACTTTTTCAATAACAAAAAAATCCTGCAAACTTTCCTCTCCTGTAAATCCAAATGACATAGGAGTTGTAGGAGCTCCTGTCTGAATGACTTGATAATTATATACCTTCCCGTCTCTTGCTGTAATAGTGGCTTTATAAGTAATAGTAGAGCCACTTCTGTAGATTCTAAATTCAACATTTGCACCAGTCATTATCGAAACAAAATTATTCCAATTCCAATCGTAAGTATAGGCCAAACTTCCAAACACATCCATAGCATAAGCATCAGCGCGCATAAGCATAGTACTACCTCCAGATATAGCTCTCAGAATATAATTATCCCAGTTTTCGATACTTGTAGGATTATGATAATTATTAAATTTATAAACCAGTTCAAAATCTCCTGAAACATTAGTAGTATTACCTTTTACTGAATTAAATGCAACTGTATAGGTACCATCATCATTGGTAGTTCCAACAACTTCACGAACTCCAAGCTGAGTGCTTGAAATCTTCTTTACATCTAAATAACAGGTTTCTCCACCCAGATATACATCTACCGAACTTACGGGAGAGTTGACGGAAGAACAAGAGTAAACTAATACAGAATCTACATAAGAGAATACATTGATGCTTGTACCTACTCTGGATACTTTCAGCCTTACCTTTTTATTTTTATAAACATCTTTAAATTGCGCCCAATCCCAGGTATATGAATGATTTACTGTAGAACCGGTAAAGGTTCCTACAGACCAGGCATCAGCCCTTAAATGCCAAGTCTCTGAACTAGTCTTAATGGCAACAGCCCAGTTGTGCCAGTTCTCTGCCGCTTGGGTATAATTATCAAACAAATATTCAACCTCAAAATCTCCGCTTACTGACTGTTTGTTAAATTTCGTGTATTCATCCCAGGTCAATGAATACTGCCTGTCTCCAATAAAAAGCGATTGACCTTTGTAATTGGTGGTAGTGATATTTGCTGTGTTTGTTCTTTTATACCCCCACAAACATTTTTCGTTGGCAGAATTCATTGCGGTAAAAGCAACTGTCTTAGTAGACAAGCCATCCATAAGTTGCTCACACACCACTCCTTTAAATGTACCAGTATTAGTAATCAAGTTAATATAATGTTTTCCTGACGAAAAATTATAGGTCCAGGTACCTGTATAAGCTCCGGTTAAAGTACCGTCAGCATTTATATACATTTCTTCTTCAAGGTTGCTATTGAGCTTAGCATAATCAACAGAATTATGAGTAATCACACTGTATCTACCGGTAATATCCTCTTTGCTGTGTTGCTTTTTAGAAAGACCAAAGCCGACCCTGTATTCAAAAGGGGTAGCTAAAGGCCAGCCATTTTCATTAAAAAAAAGCTGATGAACTTCTACATTGTGCCAGGCAGTACCATTATCAAACTTTGTGTGATACACAAGATATGCCGATCCGTCTTCATCCCTCAATACTGAATTATGCCCTTGAGCCACATCAGCCATAGTCCACCAGTTATACTTATAGTTCTGCATAATTGGCATTCCATATTGAGTATTATTACCATAATTAAAAATGTATTTATCAAAAACTGCATTATCCCCCGTTACATCCGTATACTGCCCATCAACAGTACTGGATCGGAAAACCCTCATGGTATAACCACCTTCAGGAGAGTAAAATCCCATTGATATAAACATGTAATAGTAACCAATACCATTTGCGTCCTTTAGAAAACGTATATAAGGACCTTCACCGCTAACGTAGTATCCGCCACCTAAATGCATCCCCATATATGGGTCGAAACGAAGACGTGTGCCGTTCCAGACCGGATTGTTTCCCAAACCGTAATTATATGAATAATCGCGAAGCCCTGTCTGTTCATTGAGCTTCAAAAGAAAAATCCCCCCAGACCAGGAACCATACACCAGCCAAAGCTTTCCTGATTCATCATACAATACTGAAGGATCTATACAACTTACTGCATAAGTATTATCCCATTTGCCAGAATTATCAAGGTAACGGCCATCTACTGTTGAAGACCCGGTTACCTTTGCATAGTCTGTCCTGGCGATACTGGCGGAGCTGTTTGTAAATCCACCGTGCACGACAGAACCTACTCTTGAATAAGGTCCTTCAATGTTGCTCGCCGTGAATAATATAATAGAGGATTTAAATTCATTTCCAGACAAGGAGAAGTACATTGTCCATTTTCCCTGGGCTTCGTTATATATAACGTCTGGCGCCCAGAGATTACCTTTAACATCATCAGATGTTGTATGTCCAGCATAATCAGCTTCATTTTTTACTAGTTGATAATAGTTATTGGTGGTCGTACCATTGATGGAAAAAGTTGGCGTAAAAGCTGTCCAGTTAATCATATCTCTGGAATATGCTGCTCCCACTTGTGTGCCAAAAATATAATAATACTTTGTTCGACTGCCCGACGCATCATTTGACGGATATGAATTACCATTTGCATCCTTGTAAACAATCACTATAGACGGATCATGAACTGGAACTGTAGCTGCATTGGCAAATGTCACCATAAACAAACTAACAACCAGAATAATATAAGCGAATGATTTTGTCATTTTTTCACAATTCTTACTATTGGAATATACAATCTCAGGTATCAAGAAGTAACAATTTTTATCAAAAAAAATAATTATTATTACTCATAACGGTCAATTGAAATATGATAATCACACAAAAGGTGCCGGTTCTTAAGACCCGGCACCACAGGAAAAGAAAACAAGTGTATGGTTATCTGTTGTTGCTTTTATTTAAAAATCATCCTCTTTTTAAGGCCTGTCTTGAGACTGGCCTTAAATGAGAAGAATTATATTGAAGCAAAATCTTTCACGACAAATATTATCTCTTAAATATTTTATGAGTCTTGTCTTTAGTTACCAGATAATACATACCAGCTGGGTAATGAGACAAATCTATTTCTGTCTCTTTCTGCCCGGACAGTAATACCTCACCTTCTAAATTCACTATTTTCCATTCTCCTGTTTCCAGCATGTGTACTTTGCTTTGAGTAGGGTTTGGATATACTGCCTGAGTTTGGCTCTGATTGTTCTCTATTCCGGTTATCACGCAACCTGCAACTGATACTCCAGTTGAAAAATTAATGATATCGATATTTGCTAAACCATCTGCAGTGACAGCAGAAACTTTTATTTCATTCTCTCCTGCTTTAAGAGTGACATTTACACTAGCAAACTCCCATGCAGTCCAGGAGCCTGTTGGTTTTAAACTCAGCAATGTAGCAGAGCTTCCATTGATATAAATTTGTCCATCACGATTTGTTGCTCCTCCATTCGCATAGCGGAATGACAAAGTCACGGTTTGATCTAAAGTGCTATTCAGTTTCCAAATAGCAGAAGCACCCAATACATTATCTGTATTTATATAACCAGTTCCGGAGAAACCTTCGTTTTTGGATTCTGATTGTATTCCTTCGATACTGCAAGCCTCTTCCGCTTCCAGACTACCACTGCATGGTAAGTTGTTTGTTTTTCCACCGATACATGCTCCACAGTTGTCATTGATGGCAGTACCTCCCCAGTCTCCATTGCAGTCTTGTTCGCAAGCTGTTAAACCTGTTGTCCCTCCTACACATTTACCGCATTCATCGGTAAAGGCACCGCCACCAACCTGTCCGTTACAGTCGGTAGTACAACCTCCAGCTCTGACTTTATTTGTAGTAAATGAAATAACATCAATATTAGGAGCTCCGTCTACAGTGGTGGAACTAAGGGTAAATAGGTTCGACCCCTTTTTCAGATTTACAGTAATGTATTCAACTTCCCAGATAGTGAAGCCACCAGTGGATTTGCCTAATAAACTGCCTTGTTGAGCACCATTGATTGCAATAGAAATATCCCGTGCTGCAGTTCCTCCATTTGCATATCGAACTCCCAGTTGGGTGGTAATGGCTTCATCGGCTATTATGTACCAGGAGGCTGAAGTTCCTACAGCATTATCCAGATTCAGATATCCATCTCCAATAAATCCTTCGTTTTTAGATTCAGCAACACCAGTTGCGGTGCAGAAGTCTTCTCCTTCTAAGCCACTCGTACATGCAGTTTTACCGGTTGTTCCTCCTACGCAAATACCACAATTATCCAATACAGCCTTTCCATCTTTCACTCCAAAACAATCAAGTACACAGGCTGTCTTACCTGTGGTGCCACCTACACAAATACCACAAATATCTATATAAGCACCTCCGTTTAATGTATTATTACAGTCTTTTATACCTCCAACTATAGTGATATTTGGTTTAGCCGGAGTAGCCATATCTTCTCCAAGATAGTAACTTAAATGAGGGGGCTGGTTATAGGCTGATTGTTGCCATGCAATTGCTACACGATATTGAGGATCGTGTAGTAGTGTTCTAAATTTATAAGTAGTAGGAGTTGTTGTTGTATATATCAACAATTTAGAATTGTCTGAAGAGTGCAGGATGATTTCTTCTCTCCAGTCACCAAACAAATCCCCTGACAGATTGGGTGTTGCTTTAGTCGTATTACAAGATGTCCCGCTTCCCCAGGCAGCATCAGAAAGTGTCAGTATTGCCGTTCTTTTTGCATTCAAGTAATCCCACTTTTCTAACTTGGAACCATCCAGTAACTCCGTTTGCAGATCTCCGTCCCAGTAAACTCTAAAACACTCAGAGGGCCTTGACGTTGCGATCACCGTCCCTTTACAGTTATATGTTTTTCCGCCCCCCCATAATTCATATCCTTTATGGCGTGGATCTATATCTCCTGCCATACATCGACCAATATCTCCCTGATTTCCGCCACCAAGTCCCCACAATGGCTTTCCTGTTTTCGCATCTCTGAATTCTAGTCCGTAGTTCCCATATTTGCCAGGCTCTTCATGGCACTGCCATACTTCCTGTCCTGCTCTTTCTGGGTCCATATCACTCATGTGCAGTGCATCGCCATGCCCAAGACCATTTGAATACAATCCGTTTCCGTTATCATCTACCGCACTGGCACCGTTGCAAACTTCCTGTTTGCCGTCACCGTCCACGTCTCCTACTGTCATCTGGTGATTCCCCATACTTGCATAAGAGCCGTTGCCTGAACTATTGCTATCAAAGATCCACCTCTGGATCAGCTTGCCACCTTTCCAGTCCCAGGCTACACGTACTAGACGTGTATAATAGCCTCTTCCGAATACTATGCTTGGGGTCTTTCCGTCGAGATAAGCTACAGCTGATATAAATCGGTCAATTCGGTTTCCATAGCTATCTCCCCAGCTCGAAACTGTTCCTCTTGCAGGCGCATAGTTGGTAGTTGCCATTGCCGCCCCTGTTTTTCCATTAAATACAGTTAGGTACTCAGGTCCGGTCAGGATGTAACCACTGCTATTTCTATAATCTGCAGATGCATTTCCTATTACAACACCCTTCCCGTCTTTGGTGCCATCACCGGTTTTACAAGCCATTTCAGCCATTCCGTCACCATCAAAATCGTATACAAGATGTTGCGTATAATGAGCTCCTGCGCGGATATTCTTTCCCAGATCTATTCTCCACAAAAGTTTTCCGGCCATAGTATAACAATCTATAAATACATTTCCTGTATAGCCTTTTTGTGAATTATCTTTTGAATTTGAAGGATCCCATTTAACAAAGATTTCATGAATGCCATCACCATCCACATCACCGATACTGCAGTCGTTAGGGCTATAAGTATAAGATTTACCGTCTGGGGTTTTACCACCTGCAGGTATACTTAAAGGTATAGTCATATATTGTTTTGCCCATGGAGTTGCAGTTTCTGATGCAGTTTGTTCTACACCGTTTACTATAGCCTTTACTGTATATGAAGCACTTGTACTTCCGGCATCGTCTGTATAGTTACATACAGTCAATGGTGTCGCATTGACTTTTGTGCTATTTCTATAAAGGTTAAATGTGATATTATTTTCCTCTGTTCCTAACCATCTCCAGCTTATAAAAACTTTAGAGCCGCCCAAGCTCACCGCCACGATTCCACGGTTGAGATTTTCCATCTGATACTGGGCATACCCATGCTGAAAAAGAACCATTAAGAATAATAAAGAGAATATTACTTTCCGGTTGTATCTTTTTACAGACAGCAATAAACGTAAATGTGGTATCATACTATTTCATTTTAGCTAAATACCCGAGCTGAAATCGGGAAGTAACTAATTCAAGAAAAAAATTTTCAAACAAATGGAAAGCGGAAGGTAAAAAGCAAAAAGAAAAACATTCACGCCCCTAAAATTCAACAATTTAAAAAAGCATAAAGCTTAAAGCGGAAGGCTTAAAGTAAAAAATAAAAACAACATTCTCCTATTATTGTCTGTAAGAGAAAATCGGATGAGTGACTTCACTTTGTATTTTAGAAACCTTTGAATTTAACCTTTTCCTTCAAACCATCTATTAAACCTTCTTTTTATTCGTTGCCAAGGTGTTCTTTTTTTGACATAAAATCTGATAGGTCTTGAATTAACATTAGTTAGTGATTCATAAGTTATTTTATGAAGTTGAGGATCAAACATCAATTGACCTTTCGATGCTTTATTCAATTTTAATTCTGTTGAATTAAAACCCTCCATTGAAAATAAAATTATTGGATTTGCAATAGTGTCTATATATTGAGTCAGATCAATTTGATAATTCCCCTGTTCGTCTGCCACTGCTTCAAAAGAAGTCCCTTTTAAAAATATTTTCGCAAAACCCAATGTGTCAACTTCACCATTCATATTTACCCCTGTTATCTTACCTTTTATTATAGCACTGCTTACAGTGTCAGGTTTCGCAGTGGTTTGCCCGCTTACTTGTGTTGAAGTTGTCAGTGAAATAAGTAATGCTGTTGCCGCTGCAAATTTTGAACAACTGCTTGCCGGAACTTCTCTACCCCAATTGTCAAGCTGCTTCTGTGAATACATTCCACAAAGTGAATTATTGTGATCTTCTTGAATTTGTTCTATCTCTGCCCATTTCATCCTGGAAAAATCAACAATAACTTTGCTGCATTGTCCACAGATACGTCCACCTTCTGTAGTCTTCATTTCCGACCAATCTTGTTCGCAAAATTCAGGTTTGGGTATTGTAGTCATAAAAGTATAATTATTAGTGTGGGGATATTTTTAAGCATTGTTTTGTAAACCAATTTAAGTATCTGTAAATAAAGATAAAAACTGAGTTAAAAATTGGAAGTTAAGTCCTTACCTATGCTATTAAGTAAGTCTATACAACCTAGTTTAAATTTAAATTATTTCGTTATGGATTCCAAAAAAGGGGCTCCATCATTAGTGACGGAGCCCCCTTTTATAACCAAGTTTAAAAATGGTAAAACCCATTTTAAAAATCAGAGATACTAATGCTGACAATTATTACAGCTTGGGATTCTTATCTACGATAGATTTTTGAAACGTTACATTTAAGTCAGACAATGAGTCTATTCCAAACTCTTTAAGCGCTGACATCAATTGTTCGCCTTTGATGTTTTTATCTCTCAACTCTATGACAAAATCTTTTAAAGATTGTATTGAATTCAGAATCTTGCTAATCTCCTTCGTAATTGGCACCTGAGCTTGTTTCAATTCATTGTAAGCCTGCTCTCTAATAGTGTCTGAAGATTTAACCAACAAAAGTTCCTGCTCGAAATCCTTGTGTAATTTGGTTTTATAAGTCTCTAAACTTGTGGCGATTTCAGTCATCTTAACTGTCACCATTTCGTTATAATTTTTCTGCGCTTCTTCTATAGCTTTGAAAGTGTCTTTCAAGCGCTCTTCATAATCTCCAAATGCTTCTACTTTAATCCAAAGATCTGCAACACTTTTGATAGGATAATCTGCTGCTTCCTGCATACCAAAAATTTCTTGTCTCAAGCTATTGATTGCCGCAAACCCAGGCTTAATAGCAGCGATAGCCAACACACCTAAAGTTGCATAAACTCTAAATTCTGGAGTGATGCCAGGAATGTGGCGACTGATATAATATACAAAGCCTGCATTCAATGTGTGGACTATAATCGCAAAAATAGCGGAGCGTTTTTTGATTTTTTTAATACGGGCCAAATCACTATCAAGATTGACGCCTTCAGGCTTTTGAGGATGATTCTGCCTTCTTTCCAGGTCGGTCTGAGCAGCTCTGGCTACAAAATAAGTGCTGCCCACTAAGATACTCATAGTAGAAACATACCAGAGATAAAGGGTTGCAGAAATCCAAACATGCATTTCATAGGTTGAACCACCATACATGGAAATACACCATCTAATGATGAAGATAAGTAACACGGATCCTCCGATCCACAAAAGCCATTCAATAAATGTAGCGGTTAAGTACGCTCTTCTGTTATAATGCATAAGAAAAATTGTTTCAATTAATTGACCAAAACTAATTCAATTATTTAATTTAAAATAATATAAACGCAATGATTGCTTTATCGAAGTTAACCAC